>JALWSL010000361.1 GCA_027080405.1 Planctomycetaceae bacterium | reverse complement strand
TTTCATCGAGCAGCTTTTTGGCATCGTCGCGCAGTTCTTTCAGGGCGGTTTTCGCGGATTCATAAAGTTCTTCGGTCGCCCATTTCTTTTTGGGGCCGCCTCCCTGGATTTTCGCGTGGTCGATTAGTTCAGCAATTTGCTCGGATGTGAGTGTGCCTTTTTCATCGAGGGTGTCGAGCAGGCCAAGAATGACCGTGCGTCTTTTTTGCATTTCCGCAGGAAGGGAAGAACTGTTCTGGAGCAATTCTTTTATCTGCTGCGCCGCGGTTGAGTCGGCGAACTGTTTGAATCGATCCGGAAGATAGCGATCCCGAAAGTGGGTGAGCCAGAATTGGATCAGGCTTTCTTCATCCTGTGCGATGTTCGCTGCTTCGCGGTAACGGAAACGCTGATTCAGGAACGATCTCAGAAACAGTTGGACATTTTCGAGGCCGTACCGCAAAACGAGTTCGCCGGCCTGTTTGTTGTTCTTGCGCAACTGCTGTTCGAGGAAGTTCTGCACGGTTTGCGAGACCATCGCGGCGGCGGTCGGTTCGTCCAGAACACTGAAATCGGGATCCATTCCCAACTCGGTCGCATGAGCGCGCAGGGTCGCGGTGCAAAAAGAGTGGACGGTTTGAATGCGGGCCGATTCCAGTTCGCGCAGAACCGTTTCCCAGTTGGCGGCTTGATCGTCGGGGCATTGGGCGAGCTGTTTTCGAACAGCATCACGGATGCGGTCTCTCATTTCCCGGGCAGCCCGATCGGTGAAGGTGATCGCCATCATGCCGGAAAGCGTCTGTTCGTCCGGATTTTCCATCAATTGGGCGACGAATCGCTGGGTCAGCACAAAAGTTTTGCCACAGCCTGCCCCGGCAGCAAGTGCTACCGAAACGTTTCGGGTTGTAATCGCCTGTTCCTGTTGAGGGGTGTATTTCATATCGAATTTACTGCTTTATCTCGCTTTTATGTCGATTTGCTTTGTGTCGATTTGCCGCTTTTGTATCCGAGAGGTTCCGAACGAGTTTTCAATCGTTACTCGATGTTTTTCTGAAACGACCAGATTTTTTCCAGTTGAGGTGGCAGGGAACGAATCTGGTTGACCCTGCAGATGGTGTTGAATGGGCAGCGTTCGACGCATTTTTCGTTTGTTGAATAGACAGGGAATTCGCCCTGACGGATTGACTGCACCATGGCCGGGAGAACTTGTCCCAGCATTTCTTCCCAATGGGCAAGGGTTTCTTCGGCGAGTTGCTGAGGGCCTTTTTTGCTATTTCTGACAAACTTCGCTACATACCCCTTTTCCTTGATTCCCCAATAACCGACCTGCCAGGGAGTTGCATTTTCGCCCAGCAATTTGAGTCTCATCACGGCGACCGCGTACAGGGCGAGTTGCAGGCCTGTTCCAGCGGAGATGTCTTCGTTTTTCACGGTCGGGATTTTTCCGGTTTTGTAATCGATCACGGTGAACAGTTCCTGTCCGTCCCGGCAGCCGACATCGATGCGGTCGATCCGTCCTTCGATATTGATCTGCTGATCGCCCTTGCCGAACTGGATCGCGGGGAGGGTTTCTGTTGAATCGTCTGATTCGTCCGATTCCCGATCGCTGCCAAAGGAGAGTTCGCGGAAGCGGGTATCCGGCGTCTGCTCCCATATTGGCAGAAGATCATCGACATAATCGCGGCTTTGTTCGCAGTAGAGTTCTGCCCATTCGGCGAGCAGTTTTCGCTCGATCTGATCGAGCGCGGTTTGCAGTTCACTGCGGGGGTAGTTGATGTCGAATTTTTCGGCGAGCAATTCGAGAAACTTTTCAGCCAGCCGCATCGAGTTTCCTTCTTCCGATTGTTTGAGCAATTCGGAAAGGTCGTTTTCGTGCAGACGGGAAAGCAGATCGTGAATGATATTCCCCCGGCGAGCGTGATCGGTGGCGAGTTTCGGATTCTCGACGGGTGACAACTTCAGCACCGATTCGATAAAAAACCGGAAGGGGCATTCCGCGTAGGACTCCAGCTTTGTCGCGCTGAAGGTGTAGTCCGGATTGTAATGTTCGCGCAGGGCCTGCAGATTTTCCGGGTTGCCAAGCAGTCCTTCGAATGTTGAAAAGCCGGGCTGTTCAAAGCGAAAGGTATTCATGGTTGCTGCTGCCAACAGGGAGGCGGCACTGTTTTTTTCCGTCGGGTTATTCTGCCACCATTTGAGCAGAGCGGGTTGCGCATCGAAAATCTGTTGCACGGCGTTCATGCGCAGTTCGGAACGTGTCAACAGATCGTCGTCATCCGGAACCGGGGAGAGTTTCCCGATTTCTTCTTCGTGCAGTGTTTGTGGATCGAACAGGGAAAGAACCGCCTGGTAAAAAGTCGCCGGGTACTGCGGCTGTCCCTTTTGGGAAACGCGTGAATAGGAGAGTGTCAGATGTCGGTCGGCTCGGGTTGCCAGGCGATAGAAGAACTGCATTTCTTCCTGAAATTGCGATTCGCGAACATCCAGCCGGACGCCGAGTTCAATCCATTGGCGTCTTTCCTGTTCGCTGTAGAAGGGTTGGCGATCCGAGTTTTGCGGGAAGGAGCCTTCGTGCAGTCCGGTGATAAACAGATACGAAGCGCGCAGGTGGCGGGCGTCGCTGGCGGGGAGGATCATCACTTCCCCCGGTTTTGCCCGTGGCGCAGGAATGGTCTGCGAATGAAACAGGTCTTCAACCCAGTTTGTGAACTGAGCCAGCGAGACTTTTTTCTGCTTTGCCTGTCCGGCCGTTTGTTCGGCTGTTTCTTCAAGGAGTCGATCCTGAAACAGAGCCGCTTCCCGGAGCATTCCCGCGATCAAATCCCACTGTTCCTGTCGAGGGAGTGTCCGGGTGAGTGAGGGATCCTGTTCTTTTTGGGAGTTCTTCCCGAAAAGCAGTTCGCGGCTGCAGCCAAGCAGGTTCATGACGTGATCGTAATAGGTGCGTGATTGATGGAGACCTGCAAGTCGTTTCTGCAATTCCCGTAATGTTTCGCTGGCCAGAGCGTAATCGCGGGAGCTTAGCCGATCGTAATCACTTTGCTGATCCCGGGAGGCTCGGGATTCGAGCAGGCGAAGAATCTCTTTCTGGCCAGATTGCACATTCAAGGAGCGAACCGCGTTCAGACAGATTCGCGTTCGGTATTCAATCGCCTTGAATCCGGGAAGCGAAAGATTCAGGTGACGCAGCACGGTTTTCATCGTCGGAAACGACCAGTTTTTCCGTTCGAAACGAAGCAGCGTGACAAGCGAGCGGGCCAGGGGAAGCGTGGCGACGGTTTTTGAACCGGCCAGGTAGAAGGGGATTCCTGCATCGTTCCAGATTTCTTCGATCAGGTTCTGTTGTGAATCCAGATCGCGGGAGGTGACCAGGATTTCTTCGGCGGGGGTTCCTGCGAGCAGTAACTGTTTGACCCGTCGGGCGGTTTCGCGAATTTCCGCCCGTGGCCCCAACGCGGAAAAACAGGAGATTCCGGCTGACTGTTCGGCGGGAACCAGTTCTCTGGCGTTTTGAAAGAGTGTTTTTCTGATGGTTTCAATCCCGGGGGGAATTGTTTTCCCGGGTGAGGGTTTCAAGACGGTTTGACGCACCTGAAAATTGCCAGTCAATCGATTCAATGTGGCAGCCGCGGCGTCTGGTTTTGCGAAGAGATCCTGGCGTTTGTCGTCTGCGTCTGTCGGGAGTGTGACCATCATCGCCTCGGCATGTGAAGCGAGCAGGCTCAGCACTTCGTACTGGGTGCTGGTGAAGTCGGTGAAGCCGTCCACAACGACCATGTTCAATTCCGGGAAGGCGCTCCAGTTTCCCTCGGCCAGCACCGAGCGAGCCCGCCAGAAGCGGCCTTGTGCATCGTAGCGATCCCATTGATGCAGTTTCTGCTGATAGGCGTCATAAATTTGATACAGTTCCCGATCTTTGGGCGTCGCTTCCTTTTTCTGCAACGCCTCGGCAAGATCCGCGGGCCATGTTTCGTCTCTTTTCAATTCGGAAATGAATGACGAAACCAGTTTTACAAAGCCGGACGTATCACCAATCCGCGAGAAGTAGTTCAACTGCCCCTGTTCCCTGATCTGGCGAACAATTGATTCGATCAGCATCCGGCGTTGTGCGGGGTTGAGCATCGAGGCTGTCAAACCGCTGCGTTGGATAACCTGTTCGGCAAATTGATCGAACGTCATCACGCCGGGCGACCAGAGGCAGGGGAGATCCTTGTCCGGTAATTGCTTCAATACCGCCTGCCCGGCTCGATGAGTCGGCGTAATCCAGAGCGTGGTGCCGAGTTTGCCCTCCAGGTTGGCTTGTCGAATGGCGGATCGGTACTGCTCCAGGCAATACGTCGTTTTCCCGGTTCCCGCTATTCCGGTCACAATTTCCACGATGAATCATCCTTTCCGGCGTTGAATCGCCCGCATGACTGATGCAACTTCATGCACGCATGGCTGATACGGCACACACTGTTGATATGGCACACATGGTTGACACCGCACACGTGGCTGAGTTCGCTGACATGGCTGAATCGTCCTGCGCGCTGACATCATACCATTTAGGGGGAGCGGCGGGAATCAAGCGGAGTTGCGATGCGATGGCGTGTCGACGGCGTACGCTTCGACTTCAAACGGATTATCCCGATACGCATCTTTCCCCCGTATCCAGAGCAACCCCGACAGAAAGAAGTAAGCGGGGACGAAGAAGATTCCCCAGCGTTCGTATTGCCTGACGTGAACGCGTTCGTGATCCCGACTGATATCGAGGGCGGTTTCGGATCGCCCCAGAACAACGTGTCCGATTGTGATCGCGATGGCATCGACCGGAGTCAACTGGAGCAACCATTTGGCCAAACCGCCGTGAAACTCCAGCACATTCCCGTTCCGCTTTGCCTTTCCCCCGGTCATACAGGAGCCCAGCCCGATGCAGAGCCCGACAACCGACCAGGGCGCGGCCCACACCAGTTTCAGAATACCAGAGATCGCTTTCGGCACGTTCATGTTTTTTCCCGAGATGATTTCCTGTTATCATTCGCACGTTGTTATTACGCGTTGTTGTTATCCGCACGTCAGCGTCATTGCAGTCCAGCAGATGACAGCCAGCAGGGCGGCAGCAGACGCAGGGACGATTTGCGTGAGGACGTGATCCATCAGATCGGTGCCGGTTGTCATGGCGCTCAGAACGGTTGTGTCTGAAATGGGGGAACACTGGTCTCCAAAGACGGCTCCATTGAGCACGGTGGCAAAACAGATCATCAGAAAGGTTTTTTCATCCGTCAGTGATTCCGCCTGCGCGATTGAAACGGCAAGAGGCATTGCCAGCGGAAAGGCGACCGCGTAGGTTCCCCAACTGGTGCCGGTCGAAAAGGCGATGCCGATCGTGACAAGAAACAGAAGGGCAGGTAACGACCAGTAGGGAACGCTGTTCCCCAACAGTTCAACCAGGTACGTGCCGCCGCCAATTGATTGGGTGATTCCTCCCAACGTGATGGCGAACATCAGGATGACCGAGGCGAGAACGACACTTTTGAGACCCTCACCGATGCCGGTGATCAGTTCGTGAAGTTTCATGCCTCTGGCCAACGCCATCAGGGCGGTGAGAATCAGTGCGGCTGCAAAGCCCCAGCGAACCTGCGGAGTTCCGGTAAGAATGAAGCTGCCGATGATGACCGCGATCAGCAGGAACAACGGCAAGGTGAATTCGACTGAATGCGGTCGGTAATGCTGCGGGACTTCGTGCATGTCGGCATCGCCGAGAGAAAGCGGCATGCTGTCTGCCCGGTTCAACAGGCCGGTTGTTCGCGCCCGTTCGATCGCCTGTCGAAATCGACGACCGAGGAACGGGGCCCGATCGAGCGAAAGAAGCAGTGTTCCGGTAACGGCAAAAATGGCATAAAAGCTGAAGGGGACAGAAGCGAAAAAGAAGTTGATGCGATCCGTTTCAGTCGCCAGATACGCAATCCCCGGCAGGAAAAGAAGCGCCTGGATATACCCGGGCCAGGCGTTGAAGGCGAGCAGA
>JALWSL010000360.1 GCA_027080405.1 Planctomycetaceae bacterium | reverse complement strand
ATCAGCAGGCGATCCCCCTCAACCGGCTGCATATAGATTTTGACATCGGTTGCGAAAGGAATGGGCGAGTTGGTAATGCGGCTCAGGAGTGATTTTCCGGGAGCATCGCTGAGCCGCCAGGCGGAAATGATGGCACGGCTCGTTTTCAGAAACAGTCGATCACCCCAGATAATCGGTGTGTCGGTGGCAAAACCATCAAGCCGATTCGACTGGAGCGTTTTCATTTTCCAGTCGTCCTCCGAATAGCCGAGCGTTTGCATTCGACCATTTTGAATCTGATCATTTTCCAGCACAATCAACCGGTTCGCAACCAGTTGGGGCTGTGCCACAATTGTTTTGCTGGCGTGGCCATAATACCGAACCTCGCTGCATTTCAACGTCTGTCGGTCGATAAAATAGAAGACATCTTCCTGCCCGATGCAAAGCAGTTCATCCCTCAAAGGACAAACCGGGGCCGTGATATTGCGTGGGAAAGTGATTTGTCCGACACGCTTTCCGGATTCCTTTTCAATTGCGTGCAACTGGCGGTTTTCTGTGAGAATGTAGAGCATTCCTCCGACGATCGCGGGAGGCGACGTGATGGACGAATTCAATGCGAGTTCCCAGATTACGGAGCCGTCTTCCTGTTTGATCAGGGAGATCGCTTTGCCTGAGCGGTTCGGAATCAGCCAGGAGTCATATTTGGCGTTGATACTGATCGGCTCGAAAGCGACAGGTTCCCCGATCCTTTTTTTCCAGCGGACTTCCCCCAGTATTCTGTCAACGGCGTAAAATGTTCCCTTTACCAGAAACCAGACAACGTGCCCGTCCGATTGGAGATCGAAGCGGGTCGAGTTGCGGCTGACAAGTAGCGTTTCGGTCTTGAAAAGTGACTCTGCTTCAGACGGGAGGGAAGTGGCAGGGGGCTTGTTGTCGGTCGTCATTTCGGAAGTGACCTGCTGCTTTTCGCTCTGCAGTGATTTCTTGAGACGGGAAATGAACTCCTTCTTCTTTTCAAATTGAGGGTATCTCACCACGGCTTCCCGGTAGCTTTTCAGAACAGCGGAGACATTATTCTGTTTCTGCGCCAGATCCATTTGGGCAATGGTTTTTTCCTGAACGTCGAATTCGAGCAACTCCGCCCGGGCGATCGTCGCGGCTTTCTCGATCTCCTTTTCCTTTCCGTCGTCGCTGCCGTCGGTCGCTTTGAAACGTGCAAAAAACTGGCGAGCCTGATCCCCGATTTCAAGCAGTTCCGGATTGTGTTGCCGTCCTGCCTGCCGATACGCTGCGATCGAAATGCGGGAAGAATAGATGGCCAGTTGGGGAAACCAGTCCCGATAGTCGTCACGCTGGCGATGTTGGGTCACAAAATCTTCAACGGCCTGAAGTGCCTTGCTGACATCACTCCCCGCACCGGAAAGGGCCCGGTCAATTTGGGAGAAACTCAGTTCAATTCTTGCCTGATCTGCCAGACGATGCGTAGGGAAATCGGAAAGGAATTTGGTATAAAGCTGGATCGCCTGGGCATATTTCCCTTCATCACGATTCTGTTTGGCTTCGTTGTATGCCAACTGTGCCGTTTGCCTGCCGATCATCAGATAGAAACCGCCCGCTGCCACAGCCAGTAGCAATGCGACAAAAATAAGAGCGGTGACCATTGGCGAACGAACGGCGTCCCGCTCACCGGGGCGTCTCGCCTTTTTTATCCACTCGCCGACAGATGCTTCTTCCGTCGTCCCGGAAGTTCTTGTCAGCTTGACGGATTCAGCAGTCGGCTCCGATTCTTCCCTGCTCTTTTTTTTCTTCTTTTTCGATGCACTTCGGGAAGATTTCTCATTCGCTGAAAGGTCAGTTTCTTCACCTTGTTGTTCGTGTTCGGTTCCGTTCTGGTTCTCGTGTGGCAGATCATCCTGATGAAAAATGATCTCAACGCCGAAGGCGGTAAAGGAATCACCCTGTTTCAGCATTGCCGTGCGGACAGGCTCTCCGGCAATAATAAGCTCGTCCAATGAAGCTGCGGTTGCTTCGTAACCACGTTCTCGTTTGTTCCACAGAATACGTGCAAACAGAATCGGGGCATCAGGATCGTCCAGCACAACCTTGTTCGATGTGTGCTGACCAATGGAAACCGGTTCCCGTTTGGAAAGGGGGATAATCTGCTCGGATCGATCCGCGTATATGACTTTGAGACAGGGCATTTTATTTCAAACTGTTTCGCTTCAGACTGTTTCGCACAAAATATAAAAATACGCAAGGCAGCGCCGCGACAAGCCGTGCCGACCTATTCACTGGAGTTGACTCCCCAGCGAATACGTTGCATGCCCACTTCCTGGGCTGCATCGATGGCCGTAACAACGGCTTCATGATGTGTCCGTTCATCAACACTGACGACGACTTCATTTTTTGAATCTTTACTTCGCACTTCAGCCAGAATGGTCGGCAGGTCACGAGGATCGTCGACCGGTTCGGACTCGACAAAAAAACGGTTTTCTTCATCAATTTCGATCAGGATCGAGTTTTCCTCCAACTCTTCCAAAGGCTGCACCGTCTGGGCGGCTCCCTGTTTATCCGGATCGGGAGGGGGAACTTCAATCGATTTCTGTATGGAAAAGGAAGCTGTCACCATGAAGAAGATCAGCAGTAAAAACGTGACATCGACCATCGGAGTCATGTCCAGTTCTTCAAAATCGCTCTCTGCCCGTTTGAGTTCAAAATCGAGTTCCCCTTCCTCAACATCTTCGCAAAGCGATGCGAGTTGAAACGGCCCTGATTTGCCAGAGCGCTCGGCGAGATCACCCCCGGGCACTGTTTCTTCAGTGACAGATTCCGAAGCAGCGACTTTAACCTGAACAATTTCAGCATGAGCTGTTTCAGATTGAATGGTCTCCGCCTGAATCGTCCCAGCTTGAACGGAACCCTGTTCATCCGGTTCGGGCTGATTTTCGGGCACCTGTATGTCGTTGGCACAGCGCGGGCAGACGGTCATCGTTCCCGCCTTGCGAGTGGCGATGCTCATCAACTGATTGCAATATTGGCATCGAAATTTAATCGGCATCAGTGCGGAATCTTGTCCATAAATGGTAACACAATCTCAGTTGGATGAATTTTACAGCACGATTGGTTCTGTTCGTGTTATTGAGTCTGTTCGCTGACTGCGTAATAGAAATGAATTTCCCCCACGGCCTGGAGCTGTTGTGTCAATTGCTTGATGAAACCGGTCGGGATTTCTCCACTCGCTTTGACGAGAATTCCCGATTTTCCACCATCGATTTCACTGCGGGCGTATTCCACAATTTCTTCCAGGCTCATTTCCGGGGCAGGAGGATCGCCCGCCATGAGCACGGGAATGCCATCACGATTGATGACCGAAACAGTTGCCTGTTCCGACTTGTTGATGCCGAGACCGTGATGGGCAACCGGCAGGTCGATCTCCGGCGTGGCCTGCATTGTCGAAGTGACCATGAAAAAAATCAGCAGCAGGAACGTGACATCGATCATCGGCGTGATATCCAGATCGGCATCATTTTCTTTCTTCTTCGATGTGGTTGTGCTAAAAAGTCCCCGTTTCATCAGAGTATCGCACCTCAGCAAACAACGGCATACACGGCGTACATGGCATTCAAACAATAACAAACAGTGACACACAAAATGGGTGAGAAGAATTCGGGATCAGAAATCATCCGGCTTATCATGTGAAAACGCGAAATGTGAAAAGGACATCCTATCAAATTTCCTGCCCAAAAAGTAACCAGATTGCGGTAATCAACGAAAATGAACCCGGGAATTCAATTTTCGGTTCTGAAGAACAAATCACCCGTGTGAACGCGGCATCTGGTTGGCTCCGGATTCGGAATCTGAGAGGATGCCACTGGCTCAGTTCACGCTACTGGTTCAGTTCACTGCGAATCTGTTCAACCACCGAGTCCCAGTCTCCCCAGGCCTGTTGCCGAAAGAGCTTCATGCTGGAGTACCAGGGCGAATCGGTTCGATTCAAATGCCAGCGCCAGTCGGGGGTATGAGCGAGCATGGCCCAGACAGGTCGCTGCATTGCCCCGGCAAGATGCGCCATTGCCGTATCGACAGTCACGAGCAGGTCGATCTGTTCCAGTGCGGCTGCCGTCTCTGCGAACGATTTCAGCCGAGTTCCCCAATCCTCGATTTTTGTCGGCCACTGCGACAGTTCTTCCGGGCTGGCATCGAGTTGCAGGGAAACCCATCGGATCGAATCGAGTTCGGCGAGTTTTTTCAATGCCTCCAACGACATGCTACGGACATGATCCTGCGCCTGATTCGGATTGCCCCGCCAGCACAAGGCGACTGTTTTCCGATTCTGTCCAACCTCAACTTTCTCAACTTCATCTTGTCTCTCCTGGCATGCAGGAGCCTGCAGATACGCTTCATCGACTCCAATTTCCTGTATCGTCAGCTGAAAGAGTTTGCCTGCCGATGTCATCGGGAAATGGTAATCGGGATTGGGAAAACTCTCTGTTTCCGAAATGATTTGGTCAGCCAGTTGTTCGCCGTGATACGAAGAGTGGGAAAACAGTTCCTGCAACTCGGGAGGGGATTGAAGGATAATTTCCGCTTGTGAAGCCTGCTTGATTCGGGGCAGAAATCTGCTGAACTGAATGGCATCGCCGAATCCCTGATCGCACGTGATCAGCAACTTCCCGCCGGTTATGTTCTCACCCTGCCAAATTGGTATGTCTTTCAGTTCCGGTCGAATTGCCATCAACTCCTCTCGGGCTTCGTAATGTTCCCATCCTGCCGGGTACTGCTCGGCCAATAGTTGAGTGCTTCCCAGATTGAATCGGGCCAGCGAAAAATCCGGATCTAATTCAATCGCTTTTTCGAAAGAGGAAATCGCCGCTTCAATTTGATGAGCCGAACGATAGGCGATCCCCAGGTTATTGGCGATTTCTGCAGACTGCGGCGCAAGCTCGAATGCTTTTCGGGCCGAGGCAACAGCCTGTTCAATTTGACCGCAATGCTCCTGCAGATAGCTCAAATTGGAAAGTATTTTGACTGAATCCGGATCGATCGACAGGATTCTGTTGCAATGCTCGATCGCTTCCGGATAGCGATGCAGCTTGGCCAGAGCGAAAACGATATTCGTTCGCAACGTGGTATTGTCGGGATCGCGTTGCAGCATCAGTTCCAGTTCTCGGACGACATCCTCCCATTTTTCAAGTTGGATCAGAACCTGTACCCATTCTTCGCGGCATTGGCTGTCATCCGGCATCAGTTGGACAGCCTGACGATAGCAGGCCTCCGCATTGGAAAAATCCTGCGACTCGACGAGAAGTTTCCCGAGATTGTGATATACCTGCGGGTAGCTTTTGTCTGCCCGTACTGCCGCCTGAAATGCGAGAAGCGCCTGTTGCGGATTTCCGGTCATTTGGTAGGCGACTCCCAGATTGTTTTGCAAGTCGGCGGAATTCAGATGACGGGCTGCAATCGGCGCAAGAAAATCGATGGCCTGTTCCGCATCACCTTTTTGAAGCAGCAGCGTCCCAAGCAGATAGCTGAGGTTGTCATCCTGTTTATCTGCCCAGAGAGCCCGGTAATCAGCCTCGGCTTGTTGTAAATCTCCCATTTGATGAGCCGATGTCGCTTGCGTCAACAACTGATCCCGTTCAAAATCGTCCATGAGTACTTCCTGTTGTGATAACGGTTAGTCGGTCTTCTGATCATTCAAAGGAAGATTCCTGCTGCTTCAGCGATGACAGCTGGTTCCGCTGGCCCCGATTCAACAGACCACTTAAAAAGCCGTAAAAGCCGGCAGGAATGATCGACCGGTGTTCATACTGTGATTGAAATCATAAAGGAACCAGACCATCGGGATTCCCGGAAAAAACAGGTGAAACGGACTTACCTCGTTTCAACCTGCCACTCTACCTTATATTAGCTAATTCGGATGAGAAGCAAAATGTCAAATCGTTTACTGGTCGTGGCGCTGTTTATGTTTCCCGTTTTTCTGTTTCACGGTTGCACCGGGAACGACGCAGATAGTTCCGGGGAGCAGACCGATGCAGAAGAACCGGCCCCGATGCCTGTTGCACCTGCGGTGGATGGCAAGCCCGAGATTTCAATCGCGACCCTGCGGAAAAGACTTGGGGCCAATTCGAATGCGAAGTTCACCAAAGCTGGGGGGCGCATCATCGCAGCCAACCTGGCCCGATCAGGCGTGAGGGATATCGGCCCGTTGGAAGGGTTGCCGTTGAAATACCTCGATCTGACATTGCTTCCCATTACCGATCTGTCCGCATTGAAGGGAATGCCACTTGAAGAACTGTACCTGGAAGGGACGAAAGTAACCGATCTTTCTCCACTTGCCGGGATGCCTCTGAAGATTCTCCGTATGGAGCACGTCCCCGTTGAAGACATTTCGCCGATAGCCGGGATGAAACTTCTGCAACTGAATCTTTATGACACGAAAGTGAAAGATATCTCAGTGGTCAGGGGAATGCCTTTGAACACGCTTTGGATTCCGGAATCGAAAGTGGATGATATTTCCGTTCTTGATGGCATGAAGCTGGAATCGCTCGATCTGAGAAAAACTGCTATTTCCGATCTTTCACCGATCGCCGGAAATGAAAAACTGCTGCGGCTCAATATTGCTGAATCAGAGATCACCGATTTAACTCCGCTACAGGGGTTGCATCTGCAACGCCTGATTTTCACACCGGAAAAAATCCGGAAGGGAATCGAAATTGTCCGGAATATGCCCAGCTTGAGGAAAATCGGCCCGTCTTTCGATGAAGTTGTCGATCCGGCCACATTTTGGGCCAACTGGAATAACGGGAAGAAAAATGCAGGCGAACAGACTAAACCGGCCGAAGAATCTCAACAGAACTGAGATCGTTTCTGCAGATCGATTCCAGACCGTGTTCGGCTATCACCGTCAGGAAGGAGGCATGGACACGTCGGCTCGCCTGCAGCAATCCTTCCTGTAGGCGATGCAGTCGCTGTCGGTATGTTTCGATCGCCCGTGACGATAACAGCAGGTCGGCATGTTCAGACGATTCGACATCGATCAACCGGCGGCCGCCCGTCACCTCCGGTTTCGATTCCCATGCAGCCAGTATCTGGATCAGCCATAACGTGCTGGCCCGGGTGGCAAGGCGTTTGATCAGTTGATCCGGATCGAATGGAAAAAGAAAATCGCTGATCACAATACGAACCGATTGGGGCTTCAAAGCCAGTCCTCCTTCATGCAGAAGTTCTGCCAGCGACTGTTGCCCGTCGATCGGAATTTCCGTCAGACGTTCGAGTGAATCGAGCCCCAGCTTGAGCGGCGGGTGAACGGAATTGATGAAATGGATCTGCGGCTGACCGCCCAGTTTGCCCGCCAACTGGGAAAAAAGTGAGGTCAACTGCAGCGCCAATCTGCTTTTGACCCCCTGATGGAGATTCATCGATCGGGACGCATCGAGAATAACTTCGGTTCGGGGACTGATCTCCTCCCGGTACAGCCGAACCATCAGGGAGTCGCTGCGGGCATACGCTGCCCAATCGACATGTCTCAGGTCATCTCCCGGCAGATATTCCCGATATTCCTGAAACTCGATCGAACTGCCTGTTCCCCGCCCCAGCATTTCGCCACTCCGCCCGGCTGTGGGAAGACGGGGGAAGCCCAATTGATACTGGTCAACCGCCTGTTGGACTTCCGGGTCGTTACGCATGCTGTGCCTCGATTCTCGGGTCTGTCGGACGCTCCGGAAAGACGATTTCTCTGGCTGATTTGAACATGGCCGGGATATTGACAAGTATCCCGAAACCGGCTCCGAACAGTAACGCAGGTAATATCATACCGTTGGTATGTTTGCGCGAGCCAATTTCACCTAATGTTGCAAACGGATTGGCGATATGCAAAATATGATAACCATCCCGGAAGTAATTGTAATGTCCCGACATGAACAGAATAATGTAGGGGACAATCATGGCGAAAGCGAACAGGAGAATCAGTATCGTGCGGACATGGGCAGGACGCAAATCCTGGGATATCCCCATCAGCCATCGGCCCAGGGCACATCCGATACCATAATAAAACAGCACATAGGCGATGGCAGCCCAGAGAACCGGCAGGTCATCGAATGAGCCCGTGTGCATAATAAGTGGGGAAATCGCCAGGGTGATGCCGTAAAGAGCCAGCAGATTGAGAACCAGCAACAGAAACCCGCGCGTTCCACCGGGCATAAAAGGAACCGAAATCAGCCGAAGGAAAAAACTTTTCGGCAAATCACGTCGAATCCTCCGGGACAGATCGTCACGTTCCATGGAAATGAAAAAACCGAACAGAGTCCAGTGAACCAGTGAGAAAAACGCGATCCCCAATAAAAGATCATCGTTGATCGCTCCATTCAGAAAATAGCTGACCAAAACAATTAACCAGAGCAGCAGAAATTGAAGCGTTGCAACAATTCGCACCCCACTCGATTTGTTACCGGCTTCGAACAGCAGCTGGGCAACTGTAATCTGGAAAAAGAGAAAGAAGTAGGAGATCCCCATCACCCAGCCAATAGCCAGGGCCCAATAGAAATCATCCGATAGTCCTTCATTCATTACCATGTAGGAGAAGCCCAGTGTCGTGGAAATGGCATGCATCAAGCTGCCGAAAATCAGCAGTGTTGGCAGTGATTGATACTGTCTTTTTTTCGCGACGGTACTCAGCATGAGGGTGAACATCGAAAGGAGAATCGAAAAGCCGAATAGCGATGTCATCAAAACAACCGTGCGGTACAGATCGAACCCCTGCAGTAGCGATGTGAAAGCGATAAAGGGAGAAATGGCACAGTAGAAAACAAGGATTTGCACGACAGCATTGAGTAACTTCCCCCAGACAATTTGCTGGGGGCTCAAGGCGGTGATACTTAATAACTCGTAAGTTTGGGAATTCTGTTCACTCGAAAGACTCCGAAACGCGTTGAAAGGGACAACGACAACGACCGCCACACTCAACACGGCGAAAAACCACTGAAAGAAAACCGTGCTCGGTCTGCCGAATTCAATTTGTTCCCCAAACAGCATGATTCCGACCGTGCAAATCAGCCAACTGCATATCAACAGCAGCATGAATGTTCCCACAAACTGCTTGCTCTTCAAAGCCTGACGGGTCTCTTTAACAAGAATCGGGTTCAGACGGTCGCTGAATTGATCAAGCCGATCTGCTGGTAGTTCAATAGTACCCATTTTGATGATTTTCTGGTTATCCTCAGGACTTGTCGCACCGCACCAATTGCTGACATCCCTTGCACATTTTTTCGCGATTCATGCACAGGCCCCAATTTACAATAATCGCCCCGTCCACCTCTCCAACAGGCAATCGCGTCTTATGTTACCGCGTGCTTATCACAGCTTTCTTGTTACAGTAACTCGACAACATCGCCACAACTGATGGAACTCCCCCTGCTTTCCGGTGAAATCCGTGTGTTGACCGCAAAACGATAGTAGTGGTTGAAATGTTCCCGGGACGTCGTCTCGGGAAGCGACTGTTCCCGCAATCGGGCGAACTCCTTCTGAAAGCCGGGCCAGGTCTCTCCCGTCAACGGATCACGCGAAGGAACGACACATCGCTGACAGGGATTCACGCCGAGCAGCTCAACATCACCGATCCGAAAACGTTGAACCGACCCCGGCTCTGCAAACAGTCGATCTTCCCAGAATGGTTCGCTTGTTTCAAGCACAATGTTCGCCCGAAAGCGTCTTTTTAATTCAGGAACCGTAAGGCCTGGAAACCATTGTGTCATCAGTTCGAGCGAGGCAGAACCGATCAGCGTCGGGCCGGGAGATTCCGTATCATCAGGAAATCCCCGCTGGCCGTTTTCCTGCACGGTCAGGGCAACTCCCAAGTGATCCGAGAGCAGTTGTGCAAGACACGCTGCCTCGCCGGGCAATTCAAATTGTCGCCAGGCTCCGTTCTGAATCGAAATTTGCACTTTGCCGAATTCGTCGCCGAATCGAGCCCGAATCGTATGCAGCAGTGACGAGTTTTTTCCGTTGATATATTTCCCGTCCTCCCCAACAATCGCCCAACGGCGATCCCCTTCCAGGGCACCGCAGGGGAGAACATTCGCCTGTTGCACCGAATGCGGATCCAGCGATTTCACCGGATAGATGTCGATCGAATGAATCTTTATTTGCCTGCTCACGGGTGACATCTCCGCTTCGTTGACGTATCTGCATCATCACGCATCGGCTTTGTTTGCGCATTCACTTCATCACATGGCGTCATCATGCGCCCGCATCATCACGCGCCCACTGTTCAAGTACGCGGCTGTAGGCCCCCAATGTTCCTTCATTGAACAGAACGCATCGCACCAGTATGGCATCGCTCAGATTGAACAGAAACTGACGAATCTCCGTAAGAGCGACCTCACTCGCCAGATCAAGCGGGTAGCCGTACACGCCTGTTGAAATCGCGGGGAATGCGACGCTTTTACAGCCGTATTCTACTGCAAGCTGCAGCGAATTGCGATAGGCGGCACGCAGATAATCTTCCTCGCCCTCTCTCCCGCCACGCCAGATCGGGCCGACTGTGTGAATAATATATTTGGCCTTGAGCCGCCCCGCATCGGTGATAACGGCTTCACCCGTGGGACAGCCTTCGGGATATCTTTGCCTGGTCTGTTCCATCACAGAAGGCCCGGCCGCCCGGTGAATCGCACCATCGACACCGCCTCCTCCTGCCAGTTGACTGTTTGCCGCGTTCACAATCGCATCGCTTTCTTCGTTCGTGATGTCACCAACGACCAGTTCCACTACAGAATTCCCAATGATCGCTCTCATCGGAGGTTCCCTTTCATGCCGCCCCCGCCGCTTTCAGTACAGGAACTTCACTCTGGTATCCTGTCACTGAAATCCTGCGCAAAAATGGAATGATATTTTTTGCGCAATGAAAAAAGAAGTAAACCAGCGAGCTTTCGTTCGGTGGTTTGCAATGCACCAAAAACGGGATGGATCAGCGCTGCTCGCCCTACAAATTAAAAGGGAGTCTCACACAAAGGCAAGAAGAGGCAAAGTTTTCGTAGAGTACGTTCCAACACACCGAATGCGAAATGCAAAAGCAGGACGTATCAACTGCTGTTCGCAGCTTAAATAATTCCATCGCCAAAGCTGTCTTCGGTACTGCTGGATGTTTCCTGACGCTGCCTCTTTCCTGAATCTTGCCGATTCTCAGATGAGTTCGCTTCGTGCCCGGATCGGGAATCGACACGAAGTAACCTGCCATCTTCCGTTTCAAGATTCATGGTTGTCCCGGTTGAAACTGAGGATGTCTCAGCAGTCTGTTCCGATTGGACAACCGGATCCTCTTTTTTGTTTTCAGCGGCCTGGCTGAAGGAGTCGGTCTCATTCAATTTGGCGAACCGTTCTTCTTCGTAGTCATCGTAGCTGCAGACATAACCTTCCTGCTGCGCACGAATCAGTTCTTCTTCAAACGCGGCAATGACACGCTTCTGGATCATTTCCCGGCAACTCGAATTGATCGGATGCGCGATATCGGCATACAGCTTCGATCGTCCCGTTTCATCTTTGTAGGCGCGTTCCGGGTGCAGCTTGACACCACATTGATTGCAATAGCTGGCCCGGATCTGGTTTTTCGAGTGGCACTTCGGGCAACGGTCCGACAACTTCCGGCTTGGCATCGCCACGAATGCCCCCTTGGCTCCCTGAATGATTTTCAGATCGCGAATGACAAAGCAGTCATCCAGCGTGATCGAGCAAAAGGCGCAAAGACGGTCGCCGGGATCTTCCATTAACTTGATGCGAACTTCTGTAATCTCCATGACCGATTTCCTTCTCGTAGATGCTAGACTCGGCTTTGGGCCACATAGACTCTTGCGAAATCCATACTGTGCAATTTCTGAGCCAGATAGAATGCCTGTCTGCGAGAGCGACACAGCCCGAAGCAGGCGGTTCCACTCCCACTCATCATCGTCTTCAAAAACGGCTGCTGCTCGAGCCGCTCCAGGGTCCGTTCCACATCCTGATTCAGCCGTCTGGCTGGTTCCTCCAGCGAATTGTAAAACAACCCGGATTCTACATCCGACAGGTTCGTCTTGTGCAGACTTTTTATGACATCTTTTGCGGTTTGCGAAAACGCGGAAGATACGCAGTTTGCGTAGACTTTTGCCGTTGAGAGCCCCGAATGCGGTTTTACAACGACAAAATGCATTTTTCGCGATTTCTCGGCTTCGACCTGCTCTCCTTTTCCGCTGCAACTGGCCAAGGGTGATTCTGTGACGAAAAAGGGGATATCACTTCCCAATCGGGCAGCTAGTTGGCAACGCTCTGCCAGCGTCAGATTGAGATTCCAAAGACGGTTCAGGGCGTTAATGGTCGAGGCCGCATCGCTGGAACCTCCCCCCAAACCAGCTTGCGAGGGAATTCGCTTGATCAGCGTAATATCGACGCCCCTGTCTCGTCCCCCCTTTTCCTGAAGCAGTTTCACAGCCTGCACGACAAGATTCTTCTCGTCACTGGGGATCACCTCGTGATTGCCCGTACCGGGTTCTGTCTGCCGAACTTCAAGTGAAACCCGCGAATCTTCCCGTCGCCGGAACGAAAGCGTATCGAAAAGATCGATTGTCTGCATTACAGTTTCGATCTCGTGATAGCCATCTGCGCGTTTCCCTGCAACCTTGAGGAAAAGATTCAACTTTGCAGGAGCGTACGCAACAAGAGTGTCAGCTTCAAAGCGGTACATCAGAAATCAGACGATCCCCGCCCAACCAGCCCCGACACAAAACCTGAAGGCTACAACAGTACCTCCACGGGCACCAGGTGGTTGGATACGGACTACTAACGATTGAACTGTGGGAATACTTCTTTGGGAGATATTCCTGTTATTGAAAGGTCTCAATTTGAAGGGAATTCGAACACCAGTTCGAAATTTTCCTCCCTGATATAACAACCTGTACAACGCCCGCCTCTTCGCCCATTGCACGTGCTTCGCTCCGATTCCGACTGCCCGAGTGGTTCAATCGCACCGGAAAATTGGGTGGACAGGCCAGGTTTCAAATGTCTGATTTTCTGTCGACATGATGACATTTGTAAATTTTACCGCGCGACGCAGTCGACCGTACACTTATTTTTCGGAGTCGTCAATACCGATTTCCTGTCGTTTTCAGCCAAATTCCCTCCCCAGTTGCCAGAACAGCGCCGATGAGAAACGCTCATTCTGATTGATTTTGACACAAACCGGCATTCCAGATATTCTCCACTGCCCGTGATTGAAGCGAATCTGCCCGTTTCCGGTCTTCCTCGATACACGGGGACTCATGTTTCTGTTTTGCATCAGCTGTTTTACCTCTTCTGATCGACAGAATGTTTTTTTGAGAAGAATGTCCATTAGAGACTGATCGGTTGCTGCACGCAGTACAGGAGAGTTCAGGGAGGAACTCATGGAGAAAGCTCGCCATCTATTTGTGCTGGATGATCACCAGGAAACCGAAGATGTTCTTCGAGCCGTTCTGGAGCCAACCGGTACGTCGGTCACACGTGTTCGCAACTGGAGACAGTTGAAAAATTACGAGCCAAAGCAGGAAGAAGCCGTTCTCGTTCTCCACTCGGACGAATCTCTGGATGCCCATCCTGAAGCAAAAAGTTTCTCACAGATTCCCCGCGTGATCATCGGTCGTGCCGAAACCAGGGCTCCTTCGGGAACCCCGTCCGAGGAATCTTCCCACACCGGCGTCCGGGAACATCAGTTGGAGGAGATGTTCGAATTCAAGGATCTGCTCCGAGCGATCGATTCGCTTTGGCGTTCTGATTCCTGATACTCCGCATTTCACTTCTTGAGTTCAGGCCGTTCCAATTTCGCTGGCCCGATCATGTTATTTCGTATTTGAATGGAATCCGTCTTGGGGACATCAAACGCTTCGGTTCCTTTTTGGTTTCGGCGTCCGAAATCGGTCACAAGATTTGCGACAATATGAATACGTTCGCACTGTCTGCTTTTGCAGATGACCGCGGAACCATCCAGACCCGAAAACATATTTCCGGAGATAAGAATATCCGTCGTTTTGTCTAGGACAATTCCCGAGCCGGCATCGAGTTGCAACGGATTATCATGTTTCATTTTCCGTTTGATCGCCCCGCCGATGTCGCTGTTACAGAACGTGTTCGCAGAGATATTGATTCGTCCGGATTTCGAATGAACCTGCACCGCGGCATGATGGACCAGCGTAAATGTGTTCGCACAGACCGTACAACCCCATGCATCGCGTAAATCGATCCCGCCTTTCATATCGTGGGCGATCACGTTGGAACTGAGCGTGATTCCATAACAGTCTCGATCGAGAATGATCGCCCAACCGTTGCACTCCTCGATCATGTTCCCCGATACCACCGAACCGTAGGTATTTTCGATCACGATCCCATTGCCCAGATGATCATCCAGGTTGTTTCCGTTCATCGTCAGATTGAATCCGTCCAGGCAGCGAACCGCATCGCCATTCTCCTCGAAATGATTTCCATTGACGACAATATCATGATTCCCGAGCAGGTTCAGTCCCGCCTGCTTGTTGTAGGTGATCAGGCAATCGGAAACACGCGGGTCTTCGTAACAGTGGTCGAGAAAAACACCATGCCTGCCATGATGATGCACGGATACCCCTTGAATAAAGATCTCCTGGATTCCCTGGGCCAAAATCCCCGAACCGCTCTTGGGATTCCCCGAGATTTGAAAGTTGTCCAGTTGCACCTGCCAAAGCCGCAATTTACTGTTTTTCGCATACCCATCGGCCCGTACATGAATAAGAGGAAGCCCCTGTTCGTTCTTGTTGACCAGATGGGTCGCTGCCCCCGCACCGGTCAGGCGTGTTCGTTCCGTCCTGATGATCAGGGGAGTCTGGATCTCGATTGTTTTCGCAGGCAGAACAACCCGACCTCCTGTAACGGGAACGGCATCAAGAGCCGCCTGGATCGAATCGAAACGGTCGGCTTCGATCACCACACCAGGGATCTTCGGGTTTCCGGGCGGTTGTGAAAAGGATTCTTCCGCCAAAACAATGAACGAGAATATAAAAGCCATTGTTGCAAAGATTGTTCTTACCGGCATGAGCTCCCTTCCTGTTTGTTGTGCTGCGTTGTGTTGTGATCCGTTGAAATCCCGTGATGGCATAATGGTTGATCGAGTACCGATCGAGAAACCCAAAAAAGTCCTCTTCCAGTGTCAGTTTCTCCGGATTGCTTCGATCGGTTTCAATCGGGCAGCCCAGATGGCCGGATACAACCCGGAAGTGACGCCGAGAACTGCACTGAAGCAGAAAGCGAACAGGAGCAGTTTGGGACTGGCGTAAAGCTCGAACCTCGCAGGAAAGGTAGCGTTGATGATGTGTGTCAGCAACCGCCCCGACAGGATACCGATCATTCCCCCTGCGACTCCCAGCAGGAGTGACTCAAATGTGATCAATCGAATCAAATCCCCTTTGCTCCATCCGTTGGCCCGTAGAATGCCGAATTCACTGATTCGTTCGGTCACGCTCATCAGCATGGTGTTGATGATACTGATAACGGCGATAAACAACCCCAGCGAAGTCAGAATTCCCAGAGCAAGGTCGAGGTCTTCCGCGAACTTGTTGATCCGTCCGGACCAGTCTGCTGCCCGGCGGACTTCCATCGGATCGTCTGCAAGCATTCCCTGATCCTTACTGCCTGTCCCGTTTCCCCGTTCGTTTTGAGTGGAAGAATGTTTTTTCCCGTCGCCAGTGATGTTGTTTGCTGGTTTCCGTTCCTGTTTCAAGGCACGATCGACCTGTTTGATAAACCAGGAGAGCGGATTCTCGTTTGAATGGCCACCTGAAAAAAGCATGGATCCCCGAAATGCTCCCGGCCCGCGCCCTCGAAAATGATCCCTGATCCGCTGCAGCAGAACCTCATCGGGAACTGACCCGTCCTGTTCGATATAGAAACTGGAAACCGCCTGGTCATTGAAGTGCGTCAATTGCCTGAAACGGTTCGCATCCATGATGATGGCGACATCGAGCAGGATCGAGCCCGTAAAGTAGATACCCACAATTTTCAACTGCTGACCGTTGACTTCAATGGAATCGCCCACTTTCTTGTTATGTTCTTCGGCGATCGATTTACTGATCACGCAATGTAGCGTACCGACATCCTGTTCCTCCAGGTATCTCCCTTCGATGATATCATCCCGGTAGGTGCCGATGTTCAACCGGTTTCGCCTGACAATTTCCGAACCACACAACAGCCGGGGCGGGGAGACAACCATTTTGCCATCAATCACATTGACACGGACCCAGCACTCCGGACTGACTGCCCGAACGCCGGGGATCGCTTCAAGTTCTTCCGTCCAGGAGCGGGGGAGTGTCGAGAAAAGCGGGATGGGCGCACCACGCTGCATCGCGACAAGACCGGGAATACGCTCAAGCGTGCTTCCCACAGCCCGATCCAACCCCTCTGCGATCGAAAATAACCCGACCATACCGAGAATCGCAACGGTCATTCCGATAACCGCCAACGTGCTACGAGTCGGACGGCTGCAGACATTTTTCAAGGCGAACGAAAACATGAACAACAGGTCTTCCCCGGACAAAAGAGAGCTTTTCCCGTCGAAATCGAAAAAAATCGCTGAATCTACCTCATTGACAGATTCCGTTTTGCAAGTAATCCGTTTTGAAGATAAACAGGCCCATTCAGTAACAGGCCCGGCAAGCCCCATTGTATCAACAATTGCCAGTCCGAACAGGTTCTGAATAATATATCGCTGCCGAATGGCAGGCCGCATTCGATTCCCCCTCCTGACGATGACATCATTTCCCGACAATGTTACCATGTTGTTACTGTTACCTTGTTATCGATGCTACCATGTCATTGCTGTCTACCCGGATGGCGTTTTCTGAAGGCGGCTTCGATTCATTGGATTGGCTCCCGAGAGAATTTACCCCTCTGGCGTTTCAGTAGGACTTCTTATGCGGAAACGATTGTTTATTATCTCTCTCGCGTTTCTTGTTTTCGCTCAGGGCGTGTTTGTTGAAGCAGCCGACGACCCGTTGACGGCCCGGAACGTTCTCAATTCAATCAAGCGGGGACGCGAATATATCATCAGCCAACAGCAGCCCGATGGTTCCTGGAACGGTGTCGGAACAAACACATTTCAGGTCGGAGTGACAAGCCTGTGCCTGCTTTCCCTGATGAATTCCGGGATGACACCGGACGATCCGGTCATCGCCCGCGGCCTGAAATGGTTACGTGCTGTCAAGGAACCGGCCCCGACATTCACTTACGAAATTTCTTTGATGATCATGGCTCTCACGGCCGCCAAAGAGGGGGCTCGCGATAATCTGCGGATTTTCAATCTGGCTCAAAAGCTGGAAAAAGGACAGAGAAAAAGTGGAGAGAACGCCGGCGGCTGGGGCTACACCGGCAGTATGGGCGGTTCGGATCGAAGTAACGTCCAGTACGCGATTTTGGGACTGCGAGATGCCGCGTATTACGGCATTCCGGTTGACCGCAAGGTTTGGGAAAGAGCCCGAGAGCACTGGCTCAATTCACAAGGTGCAGACGGAGGATGGAACTACAGTGCGCAAAACGGCAGCGGAACGACCGGCAGTATGACAGTGGCGGGGATCGCCTCGCTGGCGATCACTTCCAGCTTTCTGCGGGATCAAAAAGAGGAAGACGCTCAGGGCAACCCGATCTGCTGTCAACCTCCCGAATCGGATGAGCCGATAGATCGGGCAGTCCGCTGGCTGGCCAGAAATTTTTCTGTCCATTCCAATCCGAAAGCGGGGGGCCATTGGTTGTACTATCTATACGGACTCGAAAGAGCGGGACGGCTTAACGGTCGCCGTTTTTTCGGAACACACGATTGGTATCGGGAAGGCACCCGGGTCCTTCTGAACAGGCAGAGCAAACGGGATGGCTCCTGGGTCGGCATCGGCAACGGGGAAAGCAATCCGATCATCGGCACATCGTTCGCCCTGCTTTTTTTGTCGAAAGGATTGGCCCCGGTTTTAATCAACAAAATGAAACTCGGCCCCAGAGATCCCGACGATCGCGAACAGGTACTGGGAGAATTGTGGAACCGCCATCCCAAAGATGTCAACAACCTCGTCGAACATATCAGCACGTTGCCAAAGTGGCCCAAATTGCTCACCTGGCAGACATTGGATTTCGACAAGGCGGTCGCCAACAACGGTTTGCAGGAAATGATGCAGGCCCCCATCCTGTTTGTCACTTCCGAAAACGACCTCTCCGAGTTGATGTCTGACAAACATGTGGAAATGCTGCGGGACTATTTCACACAGGGGGGCTTTCTTTTCGCTTCGAAGGGCTGCAAAAGCAAAGCGTTCGATCAGGGAATGTATCGGCTGGTCGAGCGGCTTTTTCCGGATGGAACAACCTCCCTGATGCCCCTGGAACAGACTCATCCGGTCTATCGTAGCGAATATCTGCTCGATCCGGAAAATGTCAAACTGTTCGGGGTCGATGTCGGTTGCCGAACCGCGATCATCTATTCTCCTGAAGATCTCGGCTGTTTGTGGGACAAACGAATGGTGGTCGATCCCCCCGGCCGCAGTCAGGATTTGAAAACAGCCATCGCCCGTGCGCTGCGGATCGGAGTCAATGTTGTCGCCTATGTGACCGGACGCGAACCACCCAACAAGCTGGACGAACAGAAATTGCTGGACGAATCGGAGGATCGCGAGACACTTCGCAGCATCCTGAAGATTGCCAAATTGAGGCACACCGGCGATTGGGATGCCGCCCCGCATGCGGTGAAGAAACTGCTCCAGGCGCTGGAAAAATCGTTTGGCATTGTTTCCGGAAACAGACCAATCAAACTGCCTGCCAGCGATCCGTCATTGTATCGTTACACGCTGCTCTATATGCATGGGCAGCGACCGTTTGAACTTTCGCAGGAAGAAATCCGCAACGTCCGGAGATACCTCGAACATGGCGGCGTTCTTTTCGTCGATGCCTGCTGCGGTTCTTCCAAATTCGATAGCAGTTTTCGCGAACTGATGAAGCAGATGTTTCCGGATATTCCCCTCGAACGGATCCCGGTGGATCACGAACTTTTTACCAGCGGGATCGGGCACGATTTGAAATCGGTCCGCAGACGCGCCCCACTGAATGACCAGGGCAAAGGGATCCTCAAACCGGTGGAACGCAGCGGCCCCCCCTTTCTCGAAGGGATCAACATCAACGGACGTTACGCGGTCATCTACAGCAAATACGATATCTCCTGTGCATTGGAAAAACAGACTTCGCTTTCCTGTATCGGTTATGTTCCGCAGGATGCCGCGAAAATTGCGACCAACGTTGTCCTCTACTCCGTCCTGCAGGATGTTGCGCCGGAACAGCCAGATAAAAAGAAGTAATCGCTAAAAAGAAGTCACCTCCGTTCGGCTGTCAGATTCCGACCTGCTGGCGGATCGATTCCTGTTTGTACTCCACAAACCCCGCTTTCTTGTAATTGCCCAGGGCCGCCGGATGATCCAGCGTGCAGGTGTGAAGCCAGAAACGTTTTGGTTGGTACTCCCAGACACGATTGACCGTCCATTGCAAAAACCATTTTCCCAGCCCCTGACCGACAAATTCCGGCAGCAAACCGAACTGTACCAGTTCAATTTCGTCCTGCTGCCGTCGATCCAGTTCCGCAAACCCGGCCGGAGATCCGTCTGCAAACAGGACATGCACTTCGTTTTGTGGATGCTGGATGATCGCGGCCAATTCGGAATCGGAAAGTTTTTTTCGATTGACCCAGTTGTAATCCCTTCCGACCGCATCATACAGATAACGGTAGTAGGAGACAGTCGGGTGCTTGGCAAACAGGACGTTCAATTCGTACGGCACCTCCGGCAACTTCCGAAATGAAGCCGTGAGCATTTCAAGATAGTAAACAGTAACTTCAACAGAACTCATTCTGACAGACGCTCCCTGAACTGATCGATAATAATACCACGTAAAAAAATTAAACGCCTGAACTGAAGGAATGCCAGGGAACCGAATCCTCCTGAAAAGAAACGGTCGGAACATCGCTCTGCTGGCGATCTTGCGTTTAGTCTGCGGCTATTGTATCCGGTTCATGGCGTACTCCTTGGCACATCCGGGCTTGCCGAAGGTTAAAGAGATTCAGCAGAAAACGCCACCTTTCACCAAATTTCCAGAACACAACATTTGACAATAATTCAAAGTATTTGGCGAGAACTGTTTGCGTTTCACTGTTTGTTCGAGTTGTTCTATCAGTTTCATTATTTACGACTTTTGTTACGTTTTGTTGCAGCTATCAATTTGTTGTTTCAGTTGTAACATTAGTGAAAATAATGAGTTACCTCTTGAGCTGCTCATTCACTGTAGGTATGTTATGGAACATCAATGAGAGACATGAAGCCCCAGGGGTGTCATGTCTAAACAAAAACCGGTCATTTGCACGTTTACGTTCCAATATGTCATCATATATGAACAAGGGCTTGCAGGTGAATAACAAGTTGGCGTGAAGATGAAATACGGACAACTCACATTCACTGATCTCAAGAGCGTATGGCGCGTCCTCGTGGCCGTCGTATTGTGCCAGCTTGTCGGAGGCGCGATCAGTCTTGTGGTCTCCATGCATCATTTCTGGTTCATGAATCTCTGGTTGGGCGGCGCGGCTGGCACACTCCCTGGCTTCGTCCTCGGTGTTGTGTGGCAACTCAAATCGCAGACGCCGGACCGGGGCTGGATCGGCATTGCGTGCTTCCTTGGCTTCCTCGCCATCGCGATCACAGGCATGGCCTTTGGCGTTGTTCTGCCGCAGATGCGGAGCGAAATGGCAAACCTGACTGCTATCAATCAGTTGCAGGCGGAACCTCTGAAATCGATTGAAGTGTTTGATCGGTACGGACGCGAACGCATTGCCAGCATCACAGACCCCGATTCACTCAGTGCGTTCGCGAAAGGCATGGCCGATTCCGTGGGACACTCACCCAATCATCCCCGCTATAGTGATTCCTGGTATGTGGTAGTTGAAGGAGCGACCCGACATGAATTCGAACTGCATCTCAACCCACGCTTTCCGCAGAGCGTCATCGGATATTTTGTTGTAAAATCAGGGAACTCGACATCATACCATGGTACATTCGAGAGCAAGGGGCTTCGCTTGTGGGTCGAGATACACTTGATGAAAGAAACGCCAACAAAGCCATGGTCGGCGACTGAGTAACCCGCGCGCTTTCAGTCGGGTAGGGTGTGCTGTGCACACCAATTGTGGGTTGTTATACTCAAAACATGCCCAACTATCGACGTGCTTACATTCCTGGCGGAACTTTTTTCTTTACCGTTAAAACGGAACGAAATGCACCCATTTTTCGTGAGGATTTTGCCGTCAAAATCCTGGGCAATGTTCTTCGGGAAACAAAAAAGTTATGGCCTACTGAAATCGATGCGATTGTACTTTTGCCTGATCACCTCCATACAATTTGGTCGTTACCTCCCGGCGATGCTGCCGTTGCTTTCGGCTGATCATTATCAATAGTCTTTCCCGTTCAAGCTGTTGATCACGGATGTTTGCCAGGCTGCGATCTCTTTTTGCATCCGTTTGGCCCGCTCCGGATGCTTTGAAAGCAGATTTTTTCTTTCCCTTGGGTCCGTTTTCAGA
>JALWSL010000359.1 GCA_027080405.1 Planctomycetaceae bacterium | reverse complement strand
CCGTTTCGGCTCCGCGAATGCCCGGAGGGATCCGCTCTTGATATCCGATCTTGCAAAAAATTTTCTACGTTGTAAACAGGGGCCGTTGACACGTGAGCTGCTTCGTTCGCCGGGTCGGTTTGGCTTGGGGCAACTTCCAGTTCGAAAACAGCCCGATGCCATAGCTGCAACGACTTGTGGGTTCTGTGGGACAGGGTGCGGCTTGAATATCCATCTGAAAGATGGGGAAGCGGTCAGCCTGAGCCCAAGAACAGAGTATCCTGTCAATCTCGGGACGGCCTGTCCGAAAGGATGGGAAGCGTTGACCGTTCTCGATTCCGGGGACCGTGCAACAACACCACTTCTGCGCGATCAGGCAGGCAAATTGACACCTGTTGATTGGGAAACGGCGGCGACCACTTTTGTCGACCGATTCAAATCACTTCAAAAGCAGTACGGAAATGATTCGGTTGCTTTTTTGGGGAGTGGGCAGCTTCCGAATGAAGAACTTGCCTTTCTCGGTGCTCTGGCCAAATTTGGTATGGGGTTCGTGCACGGCGATGGAAACACCCGCCAATGTATGGCGTCCGCGGTCACCGCCTATAAGCAGTCGTTCGGCTTCGATGCTCCCGGTTACACCTATCAGGATTATGAAGAATCTGATGTGATTGTTTTCATCGGGGCAAACCCCTGCATTGCCCACCCCATTATGTGGGAGCGGGTTGCGAGAAACAGGAACAATCCCACCATCGTGGTGATCGATCCGAGATTGACTGAAACAGCGATGCAGGCCGATTTGCATCTGCAGATTCGTCCCAAAGGAGATCTTGCACTCTTTTACGGAATATCCCGCCTTCTGATCGAAAATGGCTGGATTGATCGCGATTTTATCGACTCGCACACGAACCGGTTCGAATACTATGAACGTTTCGTTCAGGATTTTTCACTTCAACGCACGGCAGAAGAATCCGGCCTGACACCACAACTGATTAAAGATTTGACCCGGATTATCGCCGGGGGAGAGGCTGTCTCTTTCTATTGGACAATGGGGGTGAATCAGAGCTATCAGGGAACACGCACCGCGCAGGCAATCATCAATCTTGCACTAATGACGGGGAACATTGGCAGACCGGGAACTGGCCCCAATTCCATCACTGGTCAATGTAACGCGATGGGGTCACGACTTTTCAGTAACACAACCAGTCTGCTCGGTGGACGTGATTTCACAAGGAAAGAAGATCGTCAGGAAGTGGCAGATATCCTTGCGATTGATGAACACGCCATACCTTCTGTCAATAGCTGGCCCTACCACAAAATAATGGACGGGATTCTCGGCGGAAAGATAAAGGGGCTCTGGGTCATCTGCACAAACTCGGTGCATTCCTGGATTAACCAGAACCAATGTCGTGACATCCTTGAACGCCTCGATTTTCTTGTCGTGCAAGATATGTATCACAATACAGAGACCGCTAAAATGGCCGATTTGGTGCTGCCAGCTGCTGGTTGGGGAGAGAAGCAGGGCACCTTCATCAATTCAGAACGCCGCATCAATACGATCAAGAAAGTCGCCAAAGCACCGGGGCAGGCCCTGACTGATTTTTCAATTTTCAAGCTGCTTGCCCACTATTGGGGCTGCGAAGAAATGTTCCAGCAGTGGACAACGCCCGAATCCGTCTTTCAGATTCTCAAACGTCTGACGAAAGGCCAACCCTGCGACATAACAGGCATTGAAGATTACAACATGCTCGATGAAATGGAGGGAGTTCAGTGGCCTTGTGCGGATCTCGGCTCTATCTATGCAGTCAGAGACAGACTGCTCGAATCGAATCAAAGGCGACTTTACGAAGACGGACGTTTCTATCACTCCGATGGCAGAGCGAAATTTCTGTTTGAGGAACCTCGTCCGTTGAGTGAACCGACGTCCGAAAAATATCCATTCATCCTCCTTACCGGTCGTGGAACCGCGGCACAGTGGCACACACAGACACGAACAAAAAACTCTGCCGTGCTGCGCAAACTGTACCCCAGCGATCCATTCGTGGAAATCAATCCGGCAGACGCCAAAAAGAGGGAGATCAGCATGAACGATTGGGTATTTGTGAAGTCCCAGCGTGGAAAAATGAAAGCGACAGCCTTTCTCACCCACTCTGTTCAGCCCGGGCAGATATTTATTCCGATGCATTACAAACAGACCAACAATCTCACTGACGCCGTTTTCGATCCCGATTCACATCAACCATCCTTCAAGGCCTGCGCGGTGACGATATTTCGAGCTGGTGCCTATTGAGTTGGGGATTCGACTGCAACAATCCCGAACCCGGAGCATGAAACAAGGGCAGGGGAGGGAGGCCACTGTGGTGTATGACCGCGTGCGATCGCGCCAATCAAACATTGTCCAGAAACATTACAACTGACCAGAAAGATTGCAACTGGTTCCCGGTTCAGGTATGGTGCTGGACAGTGGTTGACTTTTTTTCTGTTGTTTCCTGGGCGGGATCATCACGATGGCGAAAAAAGGAACGGTGTCGAAACGGTTATATTCTCTGGATGCCTATCGCGGATTCGTGATGTTCATTCTCGCTTCCAGCGGGTTTGGAATTGTGCAGGCTTCCAAACAGCCGGGTGGCGAATTTTTGGAGCCTTATGTCTTTTACGTATCACATCCTCACTGGATCAGCCAGTTCAATACGTTTGGGGTCTCACCGTGGGACATGATACAACCAGCGTTCATGTTTATGGTTGGGGTTTCGATGCCGTTTTCCTACACCAAGCGGGAAAAGCGGGGGGATAGCTATTTACGCCGATTGGGACATGCCTGGTGGCGAGCGTTTCTTTTGGTGCTGCTCTGTATTTTTCTGAGGTCCAACGGTCGGGAACAGACGAATTGGACGTTTATTGATGTTGTCGGGCAGATCGGATTGGGCTACGGTTTTCTGTTTTTCATGGTAGGACGCAAATTTATCACACAGGTGATAGTGGGGGTGATTGTTCTCGCTGCCACCATTGGGGCTTTCTATCAATTCGCTCCAGGGCCGGATCCATGGGCATTCAACGATAATGTTTTTTCTGAGTGGAATCGCTGGTTTCTGAATCTGTTTCCTCGGCCTGAACCGTTTGTCAACAATCCTGGGGGATATTCCACATTCAACTTTATTCCCTCTTTTGTGACCATGCTTTTGGGAGTAATGTGTGGTCAGTTGCTGATCAGCGAAAATGTTTCTCCCTGGAACAAGGTTTTTCGGCTTCTCGTTGGAGGAGCGGTCTGTTTGGGGTTGGGCCTGCTGTTGAGTGAATCGGGCACGGTTCCGATTATCAAAAAGATATGGACTCCTTCCTGGGTTCTTTTTAGCGGTGCGTATGTCATCTGGGCGCTGATGGTCTTTTATCTGATTATCGACGTAATCGGTTTCCGCTTCTGGGCGTTTCCGCTGGTTGTTGTCGGATTGAATCCGCTGACAATCTATACAATGGAGCATTTGATCCGCGGTTGGACAATCAAACTGTTTCACACGCATTTACCGGATGTGTGGTTTGAAGGTTGGCAAGGCCAGATTGTCCAATACACAATGGTTGCGGTCTTTTTCTGGCTGATTCTGTTCTGGATGTACCGTCGGAAGATTTTCATCCGCCTGTGAATTATGAATCTCCCTGATTGATTTCTGCATCGGTCAATCTTTCCCGTAAATAGTCTGCCCGATGGGCATTTCGCTCCTGGGAGTTCATTTCCCTGTTGTATTTTTTCTGCAAGTGGGCAGGTTGCGTGTAGATAAGAATTTCGTTGGCAAGCGGGATCTCCGGAATGCTGATCAGATCGAGATTCACACCCATTCTCAAACTGGAAAGCAGATGCAGGGTTTCTTCAGAACTGATCGTCTGGGCGTTTCGTAAAATGCCGTAAGCTCGTGAAACCTGATCATGCAATTTCGCCCTGTTTTCCGCCATCAGTGCTTTTCTTGCCCGGCGTTCATAATCAATAATGTGGGGGACCTCCGCTTTAATCATCTCGATAATCTGGCTTTCGCTTTTCCCCAGTGTAATCTGGTTGGAGATCTGATAGTAATCTCCCATCGCCTGAGACCCTTCCCCATACAGACCCCGGACAGCCAAGTTCATTTTCTGCATCGCCAGAAAAACTTTTCTTATTTCCCGTGTTTGAACCAGTGCGGGTAAATGGAGCATGACGCTGACCCGGATACCCGTCCCCACATTGGTTGGACAAGCCGTCAGATAGCCAAATTGTTCATGAAAAGCAAAGGAGACTTCGTTTTCGATCGCATCATCAACCTGATTGATTTCAGACCAGCACTCATCCAGATTGAATCCATTCCGCAGCACCTGCATGCGAATGTGGTCTTCTTCGTTGATCATCAAACTGGTCTGTTGACGATCACCAATGACGACACCGCGTGCCCCGTGAGATTCGGAGAGTTCCCGGGAAATCAATTGCCGTTCCATCAGAAACTGACGATCGATCGGCGAGATATCGTCTACATCGATGTAAAGCAGATCGTCATAATCGAGTTTGAAATCGGTCTGCCGTTCCTCGCAATGTGTCAGATTTTTGAAGGCGGCTTCCCGGATGAAGTTTGCTATCTCGGCCCGCTCGAAGTCATCTGCACGGGACAAAAAAGGAAATTGGGCCAGATTTCTGGCCAGACGAATTCTGCATGAAATGACGACATCGCTTTGTGGTCCACTTCCATCTAGCCAACCACTCGTAACCGATATCAGAGAATCCAGGTCCACGTTTCAATCTCCAGAAGAAAACAGTCAGACGCCGGCAGGACAGCTGATCTGTTCCAATCGTAGAATCAAGGCTGAATCATCTCGCTGATTTCAGTAGGTCTCAATCGCGCGGAAAGCGAACGTCACCTCCCGAAACCAGGAATTCCTTCAACATTCAAGCCAGTTCCATTTTACTGGGAAATTATCCCGGTCGTATCGAAGTGGAAAGGGAAGCAATCAGGGAACAGGAAGCCGCTTTGCCACCATCCACTACGTCACACGTGCCATTTCCGTCCCCAAGGGGCACACTGATCAGTTTAACTTTACAGACGCCCTGAGAACAGGCTGCAGAACATTATTTATACTCTATGACCAATGTGACCGATGCGAGGGCAGAATTCCAATCAAAAATGGCTGAATTCAACGGTCGAATTGAGGCAGGCTGTCACTGTTTTGCTTTCCGTGCACTTGGAGGACCCCACTGCGATCGGAGAAGCTCAAGGGCAGAGCAGCGGTAGGCTGTATCAAACAAACGACTATTTTTCTCCGTCGATGGCTTCTGCAATGTTTAGCACATGCGCCCTGATGCGGCGATACGCTGTAATCTGCCGATTGTATGCCGAAACGATCCGTGCATCCAGGCGTTCATCGGGACCTGCAACCAGGGCCTTGTCGATAATCTCATTACCCAGTTTTTTGATGTGCTTGGTAATGACAGTTCCTTGTGGACGGGCATAGGAAAGAACGTCCTGTTTATGCTCGCGGTAACCGTTTGTTACGGTAGCGAGATATTGCGTCAGCATTTCGTGCAGTTCAAGGATACTGGTGTACTCATCTTCCGGGAATTTCAATCCTCGCCGTCTGAGCTTCCGATACGATTTGACTACAGTCGCGATGCTGTCGCTGACCGACTCGTATTCGTCTGTCATGCGCAATTGACTGCGAATCTCATCCGTCAGATCATGTGGGACATGTGCCGAGAGCAGAGTGGAGACAAATTCGACAATTTCAGCCTGAGATTGATCCAGGTGATTTTCCAGATCCAACACTTCCTGCATCATTGTTTCGTCAGTCTGTTTTTCGGTCAGTATCCTTTTCAGGCAACCCATCATTTTATTGCATCCATCGGCCATCGCCAATATTTCAAGACCCACCTGTTCGATCGCGATCACCGGAGTATCCAGCATGACGACATCGAGGGCGGTCAGATGTTTTTCTTCTTTGGGTTCGCTTTTCTCGGGAACAAGACGTACCAGGAACCTGGCAAAGTAGCGGGTAAAGGGCATGAAAAGCAGTGTGTTGGTG
>JALWSL010000358.1:291-6011 GCA_027080405.1 Planctomycetaceae bacterium | reverse complement strand
CGAGATATCTGCAACGATGTGCCCTGCTCCTTCGGGAGTTGTCAAATTCTTGAAGCTGAGTGGATACCAGAGTTGGCGTTTGATGGTGTGAACGGGCAGGTTACTGAATTGGTCATCCCATTTGGTCAACCGCGAGTAGAAGACTGCGGCATCGGTAATTTGCATCGCTTGCCAGTGATCCGGGGAAGCCATCGGCGTCTTGCCTGCGATACCAATGACAATTTTCGGGCGATATTTTCGAAAGACCTTGGCCAATTCAACACGGGCCTCGAAGGAATCGAACAGTTTGCGGTTGGGAAGCTCCAATGTTTCCCGAATTTGCACTCCCAGAATCCGGGCCGCTTTTCTCGATTCTTCCAGTCGGATATGTGGACCGGGACTAAGCGGAGTCGGCTCGCCGTCGGTCAAGTCGACAATTCCAACGCGATACCCCTGCTCCACCAGAGAGGCCAGCGTTCCCCCACAGCCGATTTCGACATCATCAGGGTGCGCCCCGACTGCAATCACATCAAGCGGTTCAGGCAATTCATTCATTCTATTAACAATCCAAACAATCCATCTGCTGTCACCTGGCTCTCACGTGACCGTCACCTGGCTCTCGCATGCCAGGCTGTTTCCCACCAGGTTTGATTCTGCAGCCCGGGAACGGTCGGAGATCGCTGCAGATCGAACCTGGGCGAATCAAGTCGCGTCTGCGCGTCTGTATGTCCTTTTACACGTTCTGTTATATGTTCTGTATGCCCCGACATGACCCGACACCGGTCACTGTAGCAAATTTCCACACGTTCATCACCAGTACCGTTCAGGAAAACCGGCAGGAAATGTAAATGGGGCAAGCTGAATCGCTTTGGAGAGATTCAACAGAGACTCCGCTACACAATTCAGCAGATTATGTTAGAGTATTTGTTGTCGTCAACAGGGGTAAAACAGGTTCGTTGGTCTTTGAATTGAATGACGGTGTTCATGTCCGATCAGTTTTCCATCGCGGAGTCCCGGGAAGAAGTACTGCATGCAGCGCAAGACCTGTTGGGTTATCTCAACTTTTCCAGCGGTGCTCACGATGCCAACATCTACCGGCACTGGAACGCTCTCTTTGCGGCCTATCCCGATCGGCCCAAACAGCATGTTCGCGGGCTTCTGTTTTCGGAACTGGAGAAGTTGCAGCAGCGACAGTCGGCATTTCAACAGTCCGAACAGGCTGAGGCCGCGTTGAAACTCATTTTCGATCAGTTCCTGCCCGCCTACCAGGAATACCATCGTGATTTGCTGTTTCACCTTTCGCCCGATGTCTACGAACAGCCGTTCTTTTTTGCGGATGTCGCCCAGGCCATTCTCGCTCAAGGTGAACCCTGGGAAGAAACCGAACGGATCCTTTCAGGAGCCATTCTCCAGTTGAACGATTTTCTCGGCTACCGCCCGGTCGCAGTTCTGGAGAACGACCGGCTTGTCGAACCTTACCCTCACGAGAAGTTTCATCCCATTCCGGTTTACGAAAAAGGTGTCGGCATCGCAGCTGGCCCCTATCACGATCTCGTTGAAAAAACATTTGAGCTGCTTCAGGATCTCCCGGAAGGTATCGTCACGGCAACACACTTTCATTACGACCACCTCGAAGAAGCCGCAGTCGATGTCCGTTCGTTCGATTACAACCATCCCGTTTACAAACGAACCAACTATCTCTTTGGGGAATGGGATCCCCACCAGATCGGTCTGGACGGTTTCTATCACCGATTCATCCTGAGGAAGATCATTCTCGATGCCCTGCTCGACTGGATCAACCAGCAGACCCGGTTCGAGAAGATACCATACGAAGAAGCCCTGTTCGATGCCTCTGCCGCGTTGAGCGGGACAATCCTGATGGCTTCCTCGATCAGCGGAGCCGCCCCGGATACCTTCGATTCGACGGTCTCGCTTTCAGCATTGCTTCCAACTGTTGCCCGTCAACGGGATTTCTTCTACGAACATTTGATGAGGAAGGCTTCCGGCAAACGAGCCAAGCGGCTGGCTGAAGTCAAACAGGTAACCCGACAACCGTTCGGCCATGTTCGTCACGCACTCAACCTGTTTCTTTCCACTCACGGCGCCAGGCAGGTACGCAATCGGGAACTGGCGTTGATGTATGCCCGCATGGGATTCGCCGAACAAAGCCGTCAGCAGGCAGCGATCATCCCGGCTGCTTCGATCCGGATCGAAACGGAAATCCAGTGGCGATTGAGAATCTGTCGCCAAAAACTCGACACCGGCCAGTTCGAGCAAGCCGAAGCCCTGCTGCTGGAAATCGAAGAATTCTTTCAACGTGGCATCCAGTGTGGCTCGCTGGTCGATCCCTGGAATGTTCTTGGTTTCCAGGGACAATACCCGCTGTTTACCAACCGGGAGGACGCCGTCCCCGATGTCCGTGTTGAATTCCTGGTCGAAATGACCGAACAGTTCTTTTCACTGTATGCGATCGCGCTTAGCGAGGCGGCGATGGCCGGGCGCGACGATGTGATCGAACGCACCAAGGCGAGATTTCATGAACTGGCCGAGCAATGGGATCGATACGCTACGACAACCGTCGAAGATATTCCCCGATTGTATGGAATGAAAACGTATGAATCGGCAGTCGTGGTCAGCAACACGCTTTCCGAGTGGCGAAAGCAGGCCGGGGCGTCAGAGAACTCCCTTGGCTTCTGGAGGGAGCATGTCGAACTTTTTGAGTCCCACATGGCCTATCATAATGTCGTCCAGGTTCTGTTGCAAAAAGGAGATCTGGACGCCGCGTTCGGCCTGTTGATGCAATGGCTTAGTCAAAGTGAAGAAACAGATAGCATCCAGTTCGATCAGAATTTCAGTGCAGCGCTGCTGGAATGGATCCGTGTTCTTCGCGAAACAGACCCCGAACCTGGCGATCTGTTTCAACGATATCACCGGACGCTGGAATTGATCGAAGCCAACGCCGGCCATCGCTGGGGTGTGCCGAAGCTTTCGCAGGAACTGGAGCAGGAAACACCTTCGGCGGGGGGGGATGACGATCAGGAATGGTGGGACAAACCGGCTCTGGATGGCCCCTGGGAAGAAGGCGGAGCCGGTTTCGACGAAGAACCGGACAACCCTTTTGCAGCCGCCTACGAGGATGTTTCCTTTCGGGATTCTGCCGATGACGGTCAGGAAGGAGCCGTTTTTGAACCTTCCAATCCCTGGGCGGATAATGAATTTGAGCAATGGGGCCGCCGCTACGAACCACAACTGAAATTCCTGCACGCTTTGGCTGAAATCATGCAACAGGCTGTCCTGGTCGCAGCGGGAATCGTCGGCAAGCGACAGAAAAACAGGGAAGATCTGGAACAGGAACGAATCCTGCAATGCGTTCAATCCTGGTCCGAAGACCTGCAAAAGTTCGAACGCGAACTCAGGCATCTGCTGCACGAAGTCCACTCCTGCGAACTGGAAGCCCCTTCGGGATCTCACGATTCCAATATTGAATACGATATCCAGCTGCAATCAAAACTGTTTTTGATGCATAACATCATCTGGACGCTTACGCGGATTCGCTTCGTTCGCAGATTGGCCAACGCCCTTGCCTTGAGCGAAAAGGAACAGCGATCCGGACATGGTGACAGGTGGCTTTCCGATTTCCTGCAGGCGATTTTGTGCAACGACGTCACCGCGGTTCGAAAACTGCTTCCCCACTGTCTGCAGAAACTTTCCCGGCGAAAACTGCTCTACGTTCCGCTCGAACATGGAGGGACACCACGTACCATTGCCGATGCCCAGGAGATGCATGCCCTGCTCCGCTTTCTGGTCACCGCCCTTCCCGGTCTCGGCCTGTACCGCGAAACCTGGCATGTGATGACAACCGCCTTCCGCATGGAACGTACCAGTCGTCCGCTCGGCCCCGCGATTACCGAATTTGACAGACTGTTCCGTCATGCCCTTTCCAATACGCTGGGCTATCTGCTCGAATCCTCCAAAGGCTGGCGTTCCGGAAAACTGAGCGATGAAGAACTGATCGAAATTCTGTCGGAAGTCGTCGATCATTTCGGATCGATCTGGCTGAAGCATTCTGAAACGATGAGGCTTTCCGCTGCAGAATCGCTGAAACATCAGGGAATGTGGAAATCGATCAGGAGTTTCATCCATAAATACGGCGCGGATCTGTTTCATGCCCGCAACCTGACGCTGGGATATGTACGGGCCATCATGCAGGGCGGAGTGGGTGAATTCCTCGACTATCTCATGGAAAACGATGACCCGATCAATCCCTCTCCACTGGTCGAAGACCTGCGCAGCGGCAAACTCGACGAAAACGAAGCCATTATCAACCTCGAGACCATCTATGGTGTGGTCATCGACAAATTTGACCGCTTCCTGGAATACAACAGTACCACCACCCATTCCGATTACGGCGAACGGTTCGACTGCTTCCTCGATTTCCTGAGACTGGAATCGAATTATGATCGCGATGACTGGAACTTTACCCCCCTCAAAATCGCCCACGAAGCCCTCATTCAGATTGGTCGTCTGAAAGCGGCGAAAGCCTGGGAAGAAGTATTTATCGAACGATCCGCAGACCGGGCCGATCTGCACTTGCGCAACCTCAGGCGGCTGGAAAAAAAATACGGGGTCAAGCTTCCCGCGATGAGTGACTACATCGAAGAACGCTTTGTGAAACCACTGGCCGTCAATCGAATGGTCGCGCTGGTGAAACAGATCATGCAGGAAGAGGACTCATTGAAAAAACGGGAGCTGTTCGACGATTTGCGTGTGGAAATCGAAAACTATCAGGATGGAACATACGGCACCGGCCTGGAAGTTCCCGAATGGCTCCGTTCACTCGATCAGGAAGTGAGAAACATGGAATCCCCCGATCTCTCTCCGGGAGATCCCTATTCCAAACAGATCATTATTCCGGTCACCATCAATTTGAGGGAAATGAGACGACAATTGAAAACCTGGGATAACGCGGTGATCCCGACAAAAAGGATTCCCCCCAAAAGACCGGGAGATAAATCGTAAGCACCTTCGATTGCCTTTTCGGTCTGCCTTTTCGGTCTGGAATGTACTTCAGTCGTTTTCCCTAAAAAACCGGGGAGCGATCGGCAACAGACTGGAAAAGCAGGCAGGCGATTTGCCAGAATATCCACAAGGTGTTGACCGCTCCGTGCGATCTGTTGTCGGTATTGGAACATCGGTTTTGAAACATCGGCAACACAAACTCGCTGGATCTCCGAAGGCAAGTCCCACACAAGAAAACAGGCCTCATCACATGAATTCCATGAAAACGAGCTTCGTCCTTCCGATCAAACGCCACCTCCTGGTCATGGCTGTCGGCGTCACAACTGTCTGTTCCCTGTTTATGGAGGAAATCTCCGCGCAGGAAACGAAAGAGCAAATCTCGTGGTCTTCACTCCAATTGGAAAATCACTTCTTTTCGGAAGGCGTCTCGGCGGGAGATTTGAATAAAGACGGGCACGCCGATCTGATTTACGGACCGTATTGGTTTGAAGGCCCGACCTGGAAAAAGAAACATCTCATCTACAACCCCAAACCGTTCGATCCACACGGTTATGCCGACAACTTCTTCATCTATGTTGACGATATCAACAGCGACGGCTGGGCCGATGTGCTGGTGTTCGGTTTTCCGGGGCAGCAGGCTCATTGGTATGAGAACCCGCAAAACCGGGAACGTCCCTGGGAAAAACACCTGGCGACTGAAATTGTCGATAATGAATCTCCCA
>JALWSL010000358.1:0-281 GCA_027080405.1 Planctomycetaceae bacterium | reverse complement strand
CCGGCGATGGTCAGAGGGAGATTGTCTGTTCGCAGGGGGGCGTATTCGGTTACGCTTCCGTCGATAAAAAGAACCCGACCGCGATCTGGACGTTTCAACCGATTTCGGGAAAGAACGCGACCGGCGGGCGGTTCACGCATGGCATGGGCGTGGGCGATGTCAATGGGGATGGAAGGTTGGATTTACTCGAAAAATCCGGCTGGTGGGAACAGCCTGCCGATCTTTCCGCGGGAAATCTCTGGGTGAAACATCCAGTCGCGTTTTCCGGGCCGGGGGGATCG
>JALWSL010000357.1 GCA_027080405.1 Planctomycetaceae bacterium | reverse complement strand
TAACTCACGTTCATGTCCCAGCCACCTCTACATCGTTCCGCCATGGCGTAACCGATGCGTCCCATTCCGACAATTCCAATCGTTTTACCGACCAGATCCCAGCCAATGTATCCCAGCGGTTCCCACGTTTTCCATTTTCCCGCCTGGATCGCTTCGTGTGCTTCAATCAGCCGACGAGCCGAACTGATCAGCAAGGCAAAGGCGATGTCAGCCGTTGCGTCCGTGAGCACGCCTGGCGTATTACCAACGGCGATTCCTCTTTTGTGTGCCTGTTCCAAATCGATATTGTTGACACCAACAGCGTATTGGCTGACCACCTTTAACTGGCTGCCAGCCGCATCAAACAACTCTGCATCGATTTTGTCCGAAAGCATGGTCAACAGGCCATCACACCCCTTCACCTTTTCCAACAGAACTTCTCGGGGAGGGGGAAGCGGCCCCGGCCATACCTCTGTTTCGCATTCCTGCATCAGCCTGTTCAGGCCAACAGAAGGGTATTCTCTGGTCACAAAAACTCTGGGGGTAGACATACCTGGTGTTCTTTCACGGTTCAGCTATCAGGCCCGATTCTTCTTGATTCGCTTATGGCACCCGCTGCAACATACTATTCAAAGTTTCACAAGCAGGGCATGTAAACGGGTCTGGTACCTGGTTATGTGTTCACTTGTGAATATGCAGTTACGCGCATTCGCTCTCACTTTGGCGTCATTGTATCTGGCGATTCCTGAGTCTGCCAGTCTGAAGGAGTCTGCATTTTCGATCTGTTGTATCGGTTATACAGATTATGTTCAGTACTTGGCGGTGATTGTCTGGGTGTTTTGTTTCAAAAGGGAAACATAGGGGGTATGGTAAGGGATCGTGTGTTATGCTTGCATCATGGTGCGTTGGAATGTCTGTTTACCAAAATGAACTGACATGACGATTTTCGTGATTCTCAATAAAAAAACCTTGATCTTAGGGACATGTCCGGGGACATTGAAGAGGAATACTCGTTCTCCGGACTGGCATAGAGGCCGGTTATGGAATCGTTACAAGAGATTGTATTTGTCGTTGCAGTGGTGGCTTACACCCTCGCAGCGGTGATATGGGATCAGAAATACTGGAAGATTCCGAATAAATTAACTCTCCCGATGTTTTTCGCGGGCTGGGTTTACCAGGGCTATTTTAACGGGTTGTCCGGGATCAGAGATGGAGCGTTGGGTTTTCTGATCGGGTTCGGGATTTTGTTCATTCTCTGGATCATCGGCAGTGGCGGTGGCGGAGATGTCAAGTTGATGGGAGGCTTGAGCGTCTGGCTCGGCTTTCGCTGGTCGTTGTACGTGTTCATCTGCAGTACGTTGATTGTCATTGTTGTGACGGCATTTATCGTGCTGGGGAATGTGTTGACCATCGGCCCGAAAAAGATGAAGAAAAAACTGTTGGCAACGGGAAAACCGACCAAAGCCGGAGAGGAGAGAAAACAGGAAACGGTTCAGGAAAAGCAGAAGCGACGAATCATGGCCTATGCGCTGCCGATTGCCCTGGCCACGTGGGCGCTGCTGATTGCTTCCTACACGACTCACAAACCGTTACCCCCCTGGATGATGTAGAAACGATCGAGAAAACGATCGAAAGATAAAGAGACAACCAGAGACAATAATCAGAGAGACGAACAGAGAAACAACTGGCGAAAAACAAATGGGACATATTCATCAACCAAACAACAGGAACAGAAAAGCGTTCTTGAGCATGGAGCTTGTTTTGACGCTCCCGCTTTTGTTGCTGGTTCTGTTTGCTGTTTTTGAATATTCGATGCTGTTTTTTGCCCGTGGCAGTGTAGTCGAAGCGAGCCGAGTTGGGGCGAGAACGGCGACCTATCCGGGATCATCGCTGGAAGTTGTTGAACAATCCGTTGCCGGGTCTTTGGGGCCACAGTTGAGCCAGAATGCGAATGTTCTGGTTGAGATGGGACAGTTTTCGGGAGATCGTGTTTCGGTTGTTGTCCAGGTACCGATGGCGAACGCGTCTCCAGATTTACTCTGGCCGATCGGGTTTGGCCTGCAGGGGAGATATCTGGTCGCGGAAACGGTTATGGAAAGGGAATAACAGGGAGTAAGGGAAAGATTCTCCCGCCTGAAGGATTCCTTGTCGGATAGTTTCTTTGTCGGGACATTGAAATCCGGGCGACAGAACGGACAGACAATGGAACTGACAGACAGAAGACCTGTTCGGAATGATTAAAAAACATTGACTATAGAAAAACATTGGCAAGCAGTGTCGGCTGGTCAACAACAGGGAACATCGTTTGCTCGCCTGTCGAGCTATCTTAACTTTTTTGGAGTGGGACTGTGAGAAAAATAACGCCTGCCTTTATCACCTTATTGATGCTGGGCATCGTCGGTGTCCTGATCGCTGTGTACGTTTGGAGAAGCATGATGCCCAAACCTGTTGTCAAAGAGCCGATTGGGACGCGAACCGTTCCGATGCCAGCTGCGGATATTCCAGCGGGTACGCTGCTGACCAAGGATCATATCGTGTTGGGCTTTCTCAGCAAGGATAAACAGACGCCCGATACCATCATCAACAAGGACGTGGTAGTGGGCCGCTACGCGTTGAAGGATCTCAAGCAGGCCAAGCCGATTCATACAAGCGATCTGTATGCTCCGGGTGTCCGTCCTCCGTTCAAGGTCGCTCCGGGGATGCGTGCAGTGACAATCGGTCTGGGGGATAGCTCTGCAGTGGTTGATGGCCTGATCAAGCCGGGCGACTATGTCGATGTGCATCTGACGGTTGACAACAATTCCTCGGACAGGCGCTACCGTGGCGGTTTCACGATGACGATGTTCAAAGGTGTCAAGGTGCTTGCGATGAATCGCCTGACCCACCAGTCGACATTGAACCGGGGTACGAATACGGTCACGTTCGAACTGACACCGGCTCAGGCCAACATTCTTCTTCAGGCGAAAACAAAGGGAACGCTCAGCGTGACCTACACGCCCAATGGGCCTGGCTCCGGGGGTGTTGCGATTGCGGAAGCGGATCGCGCCTATTTTGAGGAAATTCTGGGGCTCCCGGAAATCCCCAAGCCGAAAAAGCCGTTCACGACAGAAATCTATCGCGGTTCAAGCCGCTCTGTTATTCGATACGATGACGATGACGACTATTATGATGGTCGTAATTATGACTACAACCGCAATAACCGGGCAACACCCTGGATCGAGCAGCCGGGATGGGCACCCCCACGTACCGGAGGCGGTGGGTACGGTGGGTACGGCCGCGGCTATCGGGGAGGATATCGTGGGGGCTATCGGGGTACTCAAAACGAGTATGTACCGCAGGGCCAGCCAGGTCAACAGGGTCAGCCACTGCAACAACCACAGCAGCAGCCTCGCAATCAGCCGCGCAACCATCGCGCGGTATGACCTGGGGAGGTTTGGAAGAAACTATTGATCACTTTCGGGTGATATCTGACAGGAGAAACGGGAGAGGATCTCAGTGAGGCATTTACGCACCAATCATCAGTCTGCGACAGACCGACGCGGCTCTTTAATGCCTGCAATCGCTTTTGCGTTGCTTGTTGTTGGAGCGGTCGCGGCGCTGGTTCTCAATCGCCTGTGGGTGGATGCTGCCGAGGTCGAACTCAGAAAGGCGGCTGAGGCGGCTGCTCTTTCTGCAGCCGGGGAATATTTGGGTGATCACCTGCTGGTGCAGCAGCCTGATTACGACCAGATCGCCTTGCAGGCAAAACGGCGGGCCGCTGCTCTTTCCCTCTCCAATACTGTTGCGGGTCAGCCCGTCGAAATCAGCCTGGCTGACAATGGCAGGGGGGATATCTACTTCGGCTATCAGTATTACGATGCGGAAACGGGGCAGACTACATTTCTGGAATCGAATTCCCAGGCGACCGGCGTGGTTGTTCGCACCTACCGCTATCAGCGGTTGGGCAATCCGATCAACCTGTTTGTTGAAGCGGCGGGGGCCCAGCCTCAAGCCGATGCGCTGGTCTACGCGGAAGCCTCTTTCGATAATGTGATCGATCACTTCCGGCCAACGTATGCGTTGCCGGTTCCTGCCTTGCCATTGGCGGTGCTGGCCAATGATCCCTCCGGGAAAAGAGTCGATACCTGGAACGTCCAGATAACCGAACGGCAAGGAGCCGATCTGTATCGATTCGATTCGCCCTCCCGTTCAGTTGTCGAGGGGCCAGATGGAATTCCGGAAATGGTTTTGCATTCGGTACCATTGAATAGCGATCCCCTGCTTTCCAATGTCCAGCTTCTTGAATTCAATAACGAATTGAATGAACAGGAAATATCCCGGCAAATTCAAAACGGGCTCTATCCGAACGATTTGGAACAGTTTGGCGGAGTCATTCCGGCGCAGAGTCCCATTTCGGTTTCGGGGAGCGCGAACATCACCACGCCGCTGCAGCAATCGCTTGAATCGCAAATTGGTCAACAAAAGCTCTGCCTGCTTTACACAAAACAGGCTCCCATGACGATTCCCGGCTGGTCCAATCTGGTATGTCAGCAGGTTGTTGCGGTTCGGGTGATGAAAGTTGTGCCTGAAACGGAAGAGTCGGCCACAGTTATTATTCAACCAACAGTCATGACGACAAAAACAGCGGCACTGGCCCGATTTATCCAGGCAGATGGCGCTCCGGGCGGAACAACGGCCACGGGGCTCTATCAGCCGAATCCCTATGTCTACAAGTTGTTTGTCAGTCGATAAAAACACTCCATTTTTTGATAAGGGAATGGAAGCGGAACTGAATTGAGAAGTGATTGTATCGATCACAGTGAGGAACCAGGAAATGTCAACGGTCAGCGAAATTGAATCTGGATACGAAGCTTCATTGGAAGCCCAGCGGGCGTTTCAACAGTTGAAAACCCGTTTGCACCGGCAAATGGTCGATGCGATGGATCTCTCCAAAGCGGGGCAGCTTCCCGAACACGAACTGCGCAAGCAGTTGCGGGCGTTGGCCACGCATCTGTGCGATCTGCACTCCTCCTATCTGCCCGAATCGGAACGGGAGCAGATGGTGAACGAGATCATGGATGAGATGTACGGCTTCGGGCCGCTCGAACCGCTGATGAATGATCCGGAAATCAGCGATGTCCTGGTCAATGGGGCAGATACGGTTTTCGTCGAGCGCAACGGTCTGCTGGAGCAGACGGATGTGCAATTTGCAGACAATAACCATCTGTTGCATCTGATTCAGCGGTTGGTGGGACGTGCCGGAAGGCGGATCGACGAGGTTTCGCCGATGGTCGATGCGAAGCTGGCCGACGGTTCACGACTTCACGCAGTCATTCCTCCATTAACACAGCGCGGGCCAACTCTTTCCATTCGTCGTTTCGGTTCAACCGCGGTCGCCTTTGAAGATATGGTGCGTTCCCGGTCGTTGACGCGGGAAATGGCCGATTTTCTGATTGCGGCTGTTCAGGGCCGGTTGAATATCCTGCTCAGTGGAGGTACCGGGGCCGGTAAAACGACCATGCTGAACCAGTTGGGACGTTTCATTCCCGCTTCCGAGCGAGTGATCACGATTGAAGAAACGGCGGAACTCCAATTGCAGCAGGCAGACGTTGTCGGATTGGAAACCCGGCTACCGAACGTCGAGGGAACCGGGGCAGTGACTCAACGCGAGTTGTTGAGAAACTCGCTGCGTATGCGTCCCGATCGTATCATCGTTGGTGAATCGCGAGGTAGCGAAGTGCTGGAAATGCTCCAGGCGATGAACACCGGGCATGACGGTTCGATGAGTACGGTTCACGCAAACGATACGCGCGACGCACTCGACCGGCTCGAATTGATGATCGCACTTTCGGGGGCGGATTTAACCCCTGCCGTCGCACGCCGATACATTGCCTCTGCGATTCATATGCTTGTACATGTCACCCGATTGAGCACAGGGGAAAGAAAGGTGACGCGTATTTCCGAATTGGCCGGGACAAGCGATGGGGAATACAATGTCGAAGATATTTTCGTCTATCGCATGACGGGCATCAGTTCGGATGGGCGTGCAGAGGGGGCGTTTTACGCAACGGG
>JALWSL010000356.1 GCA_027080405.1 Planctomycetaceae bacterium | reverse complement strand
TCGTAGATGACACCTGCCGGCAGGGACGCTCCGGCCAGATGTGCCAACGTCGGCAGAACATCGCTGGCATCGATCAGATCGTCGCTTTCCCGACCACCGGGAACAAGGGCAGGACAATTCACAATGAACGGCATATTGATGCCACGCTCGGTTAGCGAATAGATGCCTTCATCTGAAATCCGACCATTGATACGTCCCCCCAAACTTTCGTAATCATTCTGATCAGACCCGTTATCGGTGCCGTTATCAACGGTGATAAAAATAATCGTATTATCGCGTAAACCGTTCTGCTCCAAAGACCTGACCAGGCGACCGATCAGATGATCCGCATAACGCAGCATTCCCGCAAAATGTTCCCGTCGGGTTAAATCCTTCCCCTTGTTCATGGGAGTGGGAACAACAGGAATGTGTGTCAGAATGGTTGAATAGTAGGCGAAGAACGGACGATCCCGTTTGCGTTTCATGTAGTCGATTAAATAATCGGTAAAAATGTCCGGGCCGAATTTTCCAGTGGTATCAATCTTCTTTCCATCGCGAATAATGTAGGCGTCCCAATACCGGTTTTTATGTGCCGGGTGCCCTTTTTTCCCTTCGGGAAACAGGCAGTATTCATCGAACCCGTGTTTGTGGATCGCTTCCTTCTGCTCAGGATCGAACAGATCGTTGATCTGCCATTTGCCGGAAATACAGGTATCATAACCGGCTGATTTCATCACACGAGCCATGCAGATTTCCCGGTTCCAGTCAAAATAACCGCCCCCGTAAATCGCCGGATCGTGATGCGTATGCCATCCTGTGCGAAAAGGATAACGCCCCGTCAAGAGCATAACACGGGTCGTGCTGCAAACCGGGGTGACATAGAAATTGCGAAATTTTAAACCGGTTCGGGCCAGGCGATCCATCTCGGGTGTTTGATCTTCCTGCGATCCGTAGCAGCGAAACCAGTCTTTCCCGACATTGTCCAACAGAATAAACAGCACATTGGGCTGTCGCTTGTTCGCCTCAGCTGCAATGACTGAATTGAACCCGGAGAACGCGACCATCATAGCGCCCACAGAGAATACCACGACCTTGATTCGTTTCATTATTCCACTCTCAACTGAATAGCTACCACTTCGTCAGGCACAATTTGACCTACGGTTTATTGTGCTGCAATCAATAGAAAAATAGTAGCATAGCGAGAGAAGAATTTCGAGAATCAGCTATTTCAGGCGTGGCCTTTGGGCAGGGTGGAACAAAGCTCTTTCCATAAAAAACGGCTTTTCCGGTCATCGCATGCCGAAAAAGCCGCATCGTTCTTGCCGCATCGTTCTTGCCGCATCGTTATTCAAGTAGTACCAGCAAATTCCATTCAAAATTCTCTCAGCAGTTCGCCGTCGTGACGGTTCCCAAGTTGGGAGAATGTCTCTACATCAACGTTTTCGGAGATAAATCGAACAGAGCCATCACCAAGAACAAACTGGGCCCCGTCGGTATGGAAACCGGCAAAACCAAGGGTTGCTTTCGGATCTTCCGGTTCCCATTCAAATACGGCATCGCCGGCACGTGTACCGGTTTCCTTCTCGACTTCATACTTTATTTCATTTGGTGCCGTTGCTGTATTGCACAGTGTCGCCCGTGTTCCCGAAACCCAACCGAGTTTGTGTCCGCCGGATATCTTTTCTCCAGCCATCAGAGTATGAGAAAGACCATCGGTAACGTCATGAGCACTAATTGCCCGGTTCAGCACAAAGATCCCGTTATTGTCAGTATCAATGGGGGCCTGTTTGGAATGATGCACCCCGGCGTAAGAAGTACCAACTACTTCAAACGATTCACCAGTTTCCTCGTCTACCAGATTAAAATAGTCAGGAAGCGGGGAAGAAGGGCAATGTCTCCAGTGTGGCCTATATGCGGCCACTTCTCTATTGGCGGGATCATAAGCTCCCTTGGTGAAATCGAATTTATCGAAGGCGTTGCCATCATCCATGTGGGGCAAAATGCGGACCATCCAGCCGACGTGGTAGCCTTTGCGTTCGTTGATGATCGGCCCGGTCGCGTTGGCGCTGCCGAGCGGGAATGTTTCCCATTGATGCTCGTAATTGATAATCGCAATACCAAGCTGCATTAAATTGTTTTTGCAACTCGATCGCCGAGCCGCTTCTCGCGCTTGTTGGACTGCCGGAAGCAGTAACGACACGAGGATGGCGATGATCGCAATCACGACGAGCAGTTCGATCAGCGTGAACGCACGACGCCTTGTTCGCCTGCTGTTTCCAGTTTGAAAGTGGGGGACATTTCGTTTCATTTATTCTCTCCTGTTATGGAATGTTTACACTGTTTATATTGATAAACCAGCCCGTAGGCTGCGTGGTGACGCACCTTCACATTTCCGATGCCGTGACTTTAATCATGGTGCGTTGCAACGCACCCGACATCGCTTGCTGATAAAAGCGGGTTAATTCACCTCTATCGTCCTGGTCAGTTTCTGTAGCGTCCGGTCATTTTGAATAATACGTCCCTGAACGGTAATAACTGTTTTACTCTCCTTCTTTGAAACACTGATTTTCACCTGCCCGGTTTGTTTCAAACTCCACTGGTCCGGTGAAATCTCCCAGGTTTCCTTGGTATAGGAATCCTGCTGGCGAAGTTGATTCAACGCATGGCTCAGCGCATCGTCGGTAAGGATCTGCAACTGCAAATTTTGGGAATGGTGTGCAGTTTGTCGGGACAACACCGTGGTTGCTTTCACCAGATTGACCAACATTGCCGAGGCAACCAGCAGGCACAAAATAACCGTGACAAGAATAATTCCCTGCCGTCGGGAACGAAAAGAGGAGGCGACATGTTTCATCAGCTCTCTCCCTTCTTCATCACGGCGAATTTTTCCGCGTGTGCTGTAATAGTTAAACCGCGAAAGGTTTTTCGTTCGTTCTTTGATTTCGCTGCTATCCGAGCCGGCAATTCAATCTGCAAAGTAATCATCTTTGAAGCATCATCCTTACTCCATGTGGCTTCGGAATTTTTCGGAAACCAGTAGGTCTGCTGCTGTTTCTCTTTGCCATTGCCTTCTCGCCAAATGCGATGATCTTTCCAGCGGTAGGTAATGCCCCCGGCGAGATGCAGAGAATGATTCCGGGCGTCAATCTTGATCTGATCCCATTTCTGTCGATGAATATCGTTTCTCAAATCGGTTGCCAGCGAATGGATGACCTGCATTTTGCGAGCTTCCGCAGAGAAAGTCCGCTCGGTTCTCATGCAGAAAGTGAGGATACTCACCAGAACAGACATCACTGTTCCCAACAATGAGATCACCACGATCATCTCGATTAACGTATAACCTCTGCGAGTCGGGTTTGCTTCCCGATTGTTACAGGAAGAACGCTTCATGATGCCTCCTTCACCGCCGGCGTAAAGGAAAGCCAGGTCGTCAGTTTTACCCCGGCCAGCGTCTCTTTGGGGTGAACAGGTCGCAGCTCCAGATCGATCCGCAACGGTTGTCCGGTTTTAATCGGCGGATGTTTTTTGAGTGTCAGATTGTACTTTTCGGTGTCAATCCGTTTTTTCAACGTTTTGCTGACCGCATCGATATTTTCAATCTGCTCAGCCGAAAATGTATGCAGTTCCTCGATAAGGTTCACGGCTGTTTGTTGCAACAAGGTCTGCTTCTCGATCCGCCGTTGCATGTTTCCCAACTGATGAAAAAGCGGCAGCACATAACTGACCATCAATCCCAGGATAAGCAGCGCAACAACCATCTCCGTCACACCAAAACCATTTCGGCGATGACGTTTTTGTAAACAGGTTGTAGAATAAAAGTATTTCATCGGTATATCTTCAAGATCGAAATGAGAAGCCACATCTTCTCTGTGGCTAAATCATTCACTGTCCTAGGACAAATCGTTCATCAATTGTATCAACGGCATAAATAGACTGATTGCAAAAAAGATGGTCATGCAGCAGAGCATCAAAACCGCTGCGATTCGCACATATTCCAGGAAGCAGGCCATTCGGTGCTGATGTCCTTTTTCAAACTGCAACGATTTTTCCCGCAACGCATACGGCAGGTCTCCCGCCACCTCTGCGGTGCGCAGCAAGGCGGCTTTCTGTTTGGAGAGAAAACCTTTCGCCGCGAGGGCTTCCCATAATACGCCCCCCTGTTTGATCCGTTCCTTCACACTGCCCAGCCTGCGACGAATGTCTCCCGCCTTGTAGTATTGCGACAGTGTATCGATCGCCTTCAGCACCGGTTGATCCGCTTGAGCGACAACACCCAGGTAGCGCAAAATATCTGCGGAAGCCCGTTGAGGAGTAAAACGAACCCCGAGTTTGACAAAAAGGTAAAAGAGCCATCGACTCAAAGCATTTGGCTTCCAAAGCATCTCAAGACGAAACGGGTGGTACCCCTTATCGGGGAGATCCAGTCCGCCGGTCACCAGAGATGCGAAAAAGACACCCAGCGGAACCAGACAAAGGAAGACAACAGGTAACACAAAAAAATAGCCTGCAAATAAATCAGCGAAATCGAAAAAGGTAACGGTTACCGCAGGAAGTTCGACGCCAAACCCAAGGAAATTGTCTTTGAACTTCGGGACAATCCAATACATGATGAAAGAAACAATTAACAGCCAGAAAAGTAAAACGATGGCCAGGTAGAAGAAAATCATCTTAATGTTACGGTGCACTTCTTGCGGACGGCGTTCGAGATATTCAAGAGCCGCATCGAGTGATTGATCCAGCGTACCGGTATCACTCCCGACATGAATAGCCAGTCGCCCCTGTTCGGGGATGACCGACCGATACGTATCGACAACCTCAGCAAGTGACGCCCCGCCACTCAAATCGCTTGCCATCTCAAAGAGCATTCGTTTTCGCTTACCCCAGGCATGTCGGGCCTGTCCCCGAATCAACTCGGGCAGCGGCATATCGTGTTTGACTGCGGTGGCGATGATCCACAACATCTCGACACGATTCGCATACTTCCGCGTTGTGATCAGATAAAGCACAACTGCGATAAAGGCCATCATGAACAGGACAAACAACATTTGTTTTTCAATCAGATAAAATGAGTGTGATTCAATTTGATGCGTCGAGACGCCCCCTCCGTTATTGGAAAATCAGAAAAGATAACTCATCAACTGCACAAGTGGGTAAAATATCGCAATTACGACCAGCAAGAACACAAGCCCGGAACCGAGAGCGATCACCGGTTCGGTAATCGCGATAATTCGAACTGCTTCGATTCTCGCCCGTCCTTCGTACATGTCCCCCAAGGCGTGCAGAGCACCGGAAAGAAAACGGGAATCGGATTGCCATTGAATCGCCTGCAGTAGTTCGGGATGAACGCCCGGCAAATCGCCGATAGCGTCTCGCAGGGTCTCCCCGGATTTCAATCTCGCAGCCCACAGATAAGTTGCATGAGCAATCACGGCATCGCCGGTGCTTTCACCCGCCAGTGTCAATGATTCCGTCATCGGCACTTCATTCTCAACCAGAAAACCGAGTGAATGCGAAAAGCGGGCCATCGAAATCGATTGCAAGATTCGACCAAATAAAGGAACCCGTAATTGAATCGCCCGTCTGGTACGTCTTGAGAGTAACCGCGAAAGGAAAAACAGGGTCACAATGCCGGCGACAATACTGAGAAAGAATGCCACACCATGCGTTTTGAGGAACCAGGACATTGACAGCAGAGTCGCGGTCATCCCGGGTAGTTCGATCCCGAACCCGATAAACACATCGGAGAAATCCGGAATAACAAACACCAACAGGCAGATAAACAGGCTAACGGCCAGGGCGAGCATAATCGCCGGATACGCAAAACTGAGGACCACTCGACCACGCAATGAAGAAAGTGATTTCACGTAAGTAACGTATTGTGTTAACGCACGACCGGGATCACCCGAACGAACCCCTGCGCGGATGACAGCAACCAGGTCAGCCGGTGCCCCCTGTGATTCGACGGCATCATCCAACGACTGCCCCTGTTCGAGTTTTTCAGCCAAACCTTCAAAATGCCTGCGAACCCGTCCGCCACGAAACAGGCTGAATTTCTGCACGT
>JALWSL010000355.1 GCA_027080405.1 Planctomycetaceae bacterium | reverse complement strand
GTTTTGCTGTTTCTTTGAAGTACGCCTGTTACGAGGATGCTGTTGGAACGAAACTGCGTGTGACCGCGAAAAACAATTCGTTGGAAGGAATCATTCGGAAGGCACACATTCCGCAACCCAGGCAGCGTCCAACCAGGATTTCCAAAAAACGATTCGTGCAAACATTCACGACCGATCAGTTGGGCGAAATCAGATTGGAGGCGGGACGCACCCGTCTGGCGATTCAGGCTGTGCACAAAACGGGCCGGGGGATATGCGATGTTCACTCGCTGATTCTGAAACGCATCGATTAATCTGGGGCATTTCTTCGTAGCGACTGTCTTGAAAATCAAGTGACGATTTCATTTTCGTTCCATTTTTTTCCTTCTCTAACTGGACAGCGCCAGGTTCAGAGTCAATATTGAACTAACGTGTTCACATGAAACAAATTGTGGCAAATGGATGTCTGAGTGCTATCTATTTTAACATTGAAGCGTAACATGTATGTACTAAAAGAATTACGGAATATTTCAAAACAAACCTGGCGCTGTCCAGCCAATCATTACATTGAGGATGGTTAAAAGTTTTCTCATGCCTGCAAAACAGTGAAACGATTGGTCATCCGACTGGCCGGGTGCCCTTGTTTATGTTTTATACCACGGACTGTGAGACGTGTTTACCATCACTATTGTAGCGGGGTGGCCACTACCGGACGGCTGGCGCCGTTCCGCTTGCAATGATTGACCGTTGCGAGCAAAAGGTATCACGCAAAGACACGAAGACGCAAAGGATAAGGAAAAGAGGAGAAAAATATTTGCATACTGGATTCCATGCGGCCTTTGAATTACCTTCGTTTGGGAATCCAATATGGAAAACTCCTGGCGTCTTTGCGGCCTGGCGTGATACTTCTCCGTGCTCTCCGTGTCTCTGTGGTGCATTTGATTTTACTGTTTGATTCCAACCGTAAGGCAAGCCTGACGCATCGCCAATCGCGGTTCCGAGCAAACTGCCAATGACCGCTTCATTATTCATATGAATACCCATTCTTCCCGCGTTCATTCTGATCAATTCAACTATTTCGTCAATGCAAAACGTATTTCTGCCCGACTGAATTGAACAACGGAGCGAATGTGTCACAATGGCCGTTCGATGAGCAGGGGCGATTCGGTGAACTGGACGATTTGGGATCGCCAAATTTGATGTTTTGAAGCATTGTTGGAGAACCAGGTGTTTGATACCGTTGCGTTAGTGGGAGCCACCGGGGCTGTTGGCCAAATTATTATCGAGTTGCTTGAAGAAAGAAATTTCGAGGCGAAGAAATTCCGCTTTCTTGCATCGGCTCGTTCAGCCGGGAAAACGATCTCTTTCAAAGGGGAAGAAATTGTTGTTGAAGAATTGACGAAAGATGCGTTCGCGAATACCGATCTGGTCATTGCCTCTACTCCCGATGACATCGCCGCTGAATATCTTCCTTCCGCGATTGAAGCGGGCGCAAAAGTGATTGATGAATCGGGTTATTGGCGAATGAACGACGATGTGGCACTGGTCATCCCCGAGATCAATCCGCAAGATGCGCTAAATGCCAAAGGGATTATTTCCAGTCCGAACTGCTCTACCACTCAGATGGTGGTCGCGATGAAGCCGCTTCACGATATCTCCCCGATTCGGCGGGTTATCGTCAGTACCTATCAGGCAACCAGTGGGGCGGGCGTGCAGGGAGACGAAGATCTTGTGCAGGGGAGCAAAGCGCGTCTCGAAAACAGAGACTACGAATATAAGGTTTTTCAGCATCCGATTGCATTCAATGCGATTCCACAAATCGGCAGTGAAAAATACGAAGGTTATACCAGTGAAGAGATGAAAATGGTCTACGAAACCCGCAAAATCCTGGGAGACGATTCCATTCAGATCAACCCGACCTGCGTGCGTATTCCGGTTTGGAATTGCCATAGCGAATCGATCACGGTGGAAACAGAATCGCCCATTTCTCCCGAACAGGCAAGAGAAGCATTTGCAGCGTTTCCGGGAATTCAGGTGCTTGATAACCTGAACGAATCGGTTTACCCGATGCCATCCAACTGCGACGGTTCCAATGATGTTTTTGTTGGCCGAATCCGCAGGGACATTTCGCACCCGAACGGATTAAGTTTCTGGTGCGTCAGTGATAACCTGCGAAAAGGGGCTGCCACCAACGCAGTCCAAATCGCCGAGCTTCTGGCCGAACAGCAAAAATTGACCGGTGTCTAAAACAGAGGGGCAGCACACGCCACCATGGTAATGATGGTTGTATGAATACGCCCTGTATCTACGGGTGGTCTAATTTTTTGTGCTGTTCCGGTTGTGCCGAATATGACCACGCCTTTTTCGATCTCTACGGGTTATTCGAAATGATCCAGTACAGAGGGTTATAACTGCCCTGTGTGGTGTAGAGGTCGCGCCTTTTTTGCAAGACCGGAATGAACGAGTCAGTCCAGTTATGAGGAATCGGCCGAGCAAAACCGTTCTGGCGACTGTCAGTTCCAGGGATTGATTATCACTGCAAATATTCTCCAGCCGATTTGACTTCTAGTCAATCCTCATTTTCCAGAAGGGGAAAGTGCAGGATTCAGGGACGAAGCGAAGTCGCAAGGGTTGAACGCCTGTTGCTACTTGATGCCAGTGGATGTGGCGAGTTTTGATTATCCAAAACAGACGGGACCGCCCCGTTCACTTTACCCGAAGAGGTTCCCGATGAGCAGGACAACCGCGTTATTTCTTTCGAGCCTTTTTTTTCTTGCAGGTGTGATTCTCGGATTGAGCGGACGTGACGCGGACATGCGGAATTCCGTACATGCCGATCATATCAGCGCCACTGCGGTCGATCAGGTATATCGTCAACTGGCTGGGGCGAAAACATCATTGACTGACGGGTCTCAGCTCCTCTCCCGAATTTCGCAGATTGCAACTCCCAGCGTTGTTCATATTCAAAGTGAACGGCGAACGGCAACTTCAGGGTTGGTCGAAGAAACAGGTTCTGGCGTGATTATGGTCAGTCCAAAATCGAAGACTCCATTTGTGGTAACCAATCGGCACGTGGTTGCAGGGGCGGATTTGCAGGATATTGTCATTCAGTTGCACGATGGGCGCACCATTACACCGATCGATGTCAGAACAGATGAAAAGTCCGACATCGCGGTCTTGATGATCAATGAAACCCGGGTACAACCAGGACGCTGGGGAGACAGTGATACGGTTCATATCGGACACATGGTTCTCGCGATGGGCAGCCCGTTCGGTTTGAGTCAGTCGGTCACGTTCGGTATCATCAGCGCAAAAGGGCGACGTTCGCTCCGTCTTGGTGATGCGAACGGGGTTATCAATCAGGATTTTCTCCAAACAGATGCGGCGATCAATCCGGGGAACAGCGGTGGTCCCCTGATCGATATGAACGGTCGTGTTATTGGCATTAACACCGCGATTGCTTCCAACAGTGGTGGGAATGAGGGGATCGGATTCAGTATTCCCAGCAATCTGGTTCGCTACATCGCTGAGCAACTGGTTGCCCACAATGCTGTTCGCAGGGCTTATTTGGGGGTCAAGCTCGATCCCGATTTTGATCGCGAAACGGCTCTGAAACTGGGCCTGGATCGTGTTCGCGGTGCTCGTGTTGTCGAAGTTTACAATCAGACACCCGCTTCACGATCAGGGCTTCAACCGGATGATGTCATTCTCTATTTTGGCGGTGTCGAAATTCAGGATGAAAATCATTTGATCAATATTGTTTCACTGACGGCCGTCAATACAACGGTCAAGACAATCATCCTGCGTCGCGGAAGAAGGCAGACGTTGGCGGTCACGCTGGGAGATCGAGATGATCTTGAAAGACGTTCTGAAGCCCCTCTCCATAAAAAGTGGCTGGGAAAGAACAAGTAGGAAGTCTCGTTTCTGCCCTGTTCTCCTTCAACAGTCACATCACGCCGGCTGTTTGTCTGCCCCCCGAACCGGCACGGTTGCTTCACTGCCCAAAGGGACTGATGAAGAATGTCTGTCAGTTCGCTTTGGCCGTTCTGGTTGTCGGTCGTATTTCCATGACCGCCCGCAAGCCGGGGAGTAATAACCCCTCCGGATTTTCTACTTCCGCCCAGATTCGCACTTTCTGGGCAATGGGAGAAACGGAACCGTCGATAAAGCGGATTTTACCGTTGAAGGTGGCATTGTCGATCCGGGCTGATATCGTCGGATCTTCCAGTCGAACGATGACAGGATCTCCGACCTTTATCTTGAAGGCATCAACCACTTCGATATTCCCGATCACTTTCAGAATCTTGAAGTTTGTCACCTCGACAATGTTGCCTCCCTGTTGGACAGACTCTCCCGATGTCAGAAACCGTCGGGTGACCATCCCATCAATCGGGCTGATCACCAGGTATTCCTTGAGTCGCTCGATCGCTTCGATTAGCTGAAGTTTCCTCACCTCCAGTTCGTTTTCCGCCTGTTCAATTTGAAGTTCCGTCTGTTCTGCAGAAAGTTGCAATCGACGTAATTCATAGCGGGTCACAACCTGTAATCCAGGCCCCGCGTTCATCTGCTTTGCCTGTTCAAGTTCAGCTTTGGCCACCTCACTTGTTTTTTGTGCCAGGCGCACTTCGATGTCATTTTCCGCCTGTTTTTTGGCAATCGCGACTGTTGCCCGGGCAACATCGTCCCTCAACCTGGCGACGACCTGCCCACTTTTAACGGGATCGCCTTCTTCAAGTTTCAATTCCGCCAAAACGCCTGGCCTGTCTGAAGCGACTTTCGCCCTGTAAAGAGGCTCCATCGAACAGTTGGGAACGCGGATGACCCCGTTGCCAGATGAGGTGAGTGTTTCTTGCGCAAAACAAACGCTGCCGCTGGCCGTAAACCCAATAACCAGCGAACATACCCAATAAAAATGGTGTCTTGATGAATGGATCATTTTGCTCCTTTTCGAAATCCAATTCGCCTTTGATGGCTACTGTATCATTGAGGGGGCGATTCTGTATACCCCGAGGCCCGCCTGAACAGGAATCAGCTCTGTTCCGCTGCTTCCAGAAACGGATTTAATCCGATCCGTCTATATGTTTCCATCTGTTTTTTTTCATGTTTCAGCATTTCTTTACGCTGTTTGTAATGATGCCGTTCCAGAAACCGCTGTGTTTTTCTGAATAGCCCGACCCAGCGTGCAGGAAGCTCTCCCCGACTGATTTTCAGTGCCCTGTTTTGCAATCGTTTCACTCGATCGGGTGGGAGTGAAGTGAGCAGTTCGTCTTCAAGCGAAAGAAAAAACTGGTACGTTCCCGGGTCTCCCTGTCGGGCGCACCGTCCGACGAGTTGTCTGTCAATCCGTGCGGAGCTGTGCATTTCAGTTGCGATGACATGCAGACCGCCAGCTTGGGCAACCTCTGGGGAAAGCTTGATATCCGTTCCTCGGCCAGCCATATTGGTGGCAATTGTAATGGCTGCTTTCTGGCCCGCTCTGGCAATGATTTCAGCTTCGATTTCATGATAGCGTGCATTGAGAACCTCATGCTTGATATTTTTTTCTTTCAGAGCAGCACTGAGTCTTTCCGAAGCGGCTACCGAGGGCGTTCCGATCAGGACCGCCCGGTTCTGTGTGAGCAGTTCGGTTAAACTTTCCACGATCGCTTCATACTTGGCCTGTTGGGAGACAAAAACGCGTGTTGGCCATTTTTTTCGCACGCATTTGCGGTCAGTCGGAATGCGTCGCACCTGCAAGCGGTACGTTTTTTTCAATTCTCTTTTGCCGTTCCAGGCTGTTCCGGTCATTCCGGCAAGGTGTTTGTATTGCTGAAAAAATCGTTGCACGGTAATGCGTGCTGCATCGGTTGTGGGTGAGGTGATGGGCAAATTTTCCTTGGCCTCAATGGCTTGATGCAATCCGTTTTGCCATTTGCGGCCGGGCATCAAGCGTCCGGTCGATTCATCGACAATAACGATTTCGTCTTCATGTATTGTGTAGTGTCGATCCCGTTGATAAAAAAGGTGGGCTTCGAGCGAGCGTTCGATGTTCTCGTAAATTGTTTCCATATCGATCGATTCCATCA
>JALWSL010000354.1 GCA_027080405.1 Planctomycetaceae bacterium | reverse complement strand
CTGCTGCCGAAAGCGATGGCGGGAACGGTGACCAGCAGCATCGCCAACTGCCGCTTTTTCAGAAAATAAAAGTAATTGACCGGGCCGATGACAACAGTAAACAGCGTGATCAGAATAAGCAGGGAAACAACAGGAACTCCCCCGACATTCGGGATCAAAAACTGGAAGAAGCTTTCATTGCCCCCGCGGCTGACGATGCCGTTTCTCTGGTACCAAAGCAGTCGATCGTTACCAAGATGGTTCAGCAGCCAGATCCAGTGGGAAGCGGTTCCGGGAAATGGATTGTCGGATAACGCGATCACCTTTCCCAGGCCCAGAGACCGTATTCCAAAACGCTCCGGTTTCATGATCCAGGGAGTTCCCTCGGACAGATCCTCCACTTTGCTGATTGATGGATCAACCGGATCAACAATCGTCCGCCTTGCAAATTTTTTCAAAACCAGTTCTTCCCAACTGTTATCAGCAAACGCACGGTCATCGAGCGCGAGTGCCTCATTGAGGCGGTCGGAGTGGGCCACCGGTTTTCCGATATCGTAAACCAGCAAATTTCCTCCGGCGACAACCCATTCGAGAATGGCCTTTCGTGTATCCGATGCAATATCGTCGGTCAGGCTTTCCAGAGGAATCGCGAGAATGTCAAGGCCTGTGTATGCCAACCAGTTCGTGGGCAATTTTTGCGGACGAACATGCTGGGTATTTTCATAACTGCCATACCGGTGGGGAATTTTGCTAAGGAACAGCTGATTGATGGCGATATCGTAGTTCTGGCCATCTTCCGCCTTTTTTGCCACGATCAGCATGCTTGAACCGACATCGCTGCTGCCGACCATTTCGGGCAGGGAGATTGAATCCGAAAGGTTCCAGATCGGACGGCCCCGTTCCAGAACACGAAATTCGACATAGGAACCGTTGGAGACCATTGGAACAAGCAGGCTGGTATCGATGTTGGCATTCCGTTCCAGCGAAACGGCCCGTCTTACCAGCGGGCATTTCTGATAGCTGTTGCTCTGCCTGACTTCGAGAGTAATTGTTCGGGGTTTCCCGTTATTTCGGACAGAAACGCGAACCGGATAATATCCCCCCTGAGTGCATCCCACCCATTTCGTATTGACATCCACGACAAGATCAGAACCACTCAATGTCAATTCCGTCCCAACCGCCAGTGCCGAACGGACGGGGACAAGCAGCAGGAGAATCAGCAGCCCAAAACGATTGGCAAGTCGCATCATGAAGTCGGTCTTTCGGATCGGAGCGATGGTTAAACCTTGACATCAGCGGGAATTTCCCGGCTGACTTCCGGAACGGCGTCAACCAGTTCCCGTACCAGCGACTGATTCTCCCAGCCATCGATACGGGCGGAGTAATCGAGAATCACCCGATGGGAAAGGACACTCGGAGCAACCAATTTGACATCATCGAAACCGACATTCGGTTTTCCCGCAACCAGAGCGGCTGCCCGTGACGTATTGGCCAGGGCAATTGCCGCCCGTGGGGAGGCACCGTAGCGGACGAACTGTTTCACGATTTCGGGAGCCTGTTCATTCGAAGCATGGGTGGAAGTTACCAGGCGTGCAATGTAATTGGCGACCGCCTCAGGGAGATGGATGCGGTCAACCAGTTCAAACAGATGATTCAGTTCATCGCCAGTCACAACCGTCTGCAGTTGTGGAGGGACGCCATGCTTTCGCTGAGTGATGATATCCTGCAATGTGTCGGCTCCGACACCTTCAACGGAAATCTTGAAGGTGAAGCGATCCAATTGGGCTTCGGGGAGCGGGTAGGTTCCTTCCAGCTCAATCGGGTTTTGAGTCGCCAGAACAAAAAAGGGCAAGGGAAGCTGGTGCGTTTCCCCCAGAACGGTCACTCGTCGTTCCTGCATCGCCTCAAGAAGGGCCGATTGTGTTTTCGGGGTGGCACGATTGATTTCATCTGCCAGAAGCAGATTGGCAAAAATCGGGCCTTTGTGGAAAACAAGTCGTCTGGCTCCATCCTGTTCTTCGAGAATGGGCGAGCCCAGGATATCGCCCGGCAGAAGGTCGGGAGTAAATTGCACCCTGCGGAAACTGAGCCCCATCAGAAAGGAGAGTGATTTGACCAGTTCCGTTTTTCCCAGCCCCGGCAAACCCTCCAGCAGAACATGACCGCGAGCCAGGATGCAGATGACCGCCAAACGTAACAGCTCTTCCTGCCCGAGAATCGCCCGTCCAAGTTCGCTCAACAGGTGATCGACCGTCGCTTTGGCTCGCGCCACCTCCTCCGGTGAAAGCAGGGATTGGGGCGTTGCCGGGGTTTCCTGATTGTTCATCGAGTTTCTCTTTCAAGGTTTCACATCAAAGTTCCGTATCATCCGGGATCGGTGTCGCTTTTCTGTTCGAGTTGAAAAATTTGCGAACCACACCCCGATATTTCGGATTCAATTTTCTGGACCATGTGGCACGTCCGGCTGCGGGATCATTTTTTCTGGCAGCAGCCCGCGGAGCCTCAAGAGCCGGGTCTGTTTCGGGCGCTTTGCTTGTCATACGAACAATCTGTTTGGACGGTTCGTCCAGAAAACCGGGAGGGAGCACCACTTCCTTGAACTTCGTGTTTTCCCGATCCGATTCCTTTCCATAAACCATTTCCGCATCAGCCCGTCCGCGGCCAACTCCTCCCTGACCAGGTGCTTGACATTCGCCGAGTCCCTGACATTCACCCCGCTGCTCGGCCAGTTTTTTGGCTTCGTTTTCCAGCATTTCCTTCAATTCTTCCATCGCTTTTTTCTGAGCCTCGGCATCGCCGGGCATCTTCAGCTTGCCGTTTTTGGCCAGATTTTCCAACATCTGTTTCATCTGATCCGACATCCCTTCGGTTGAACCATCAAGAGCCTTGCGAGCCAGAGATTGCAGGTTCTCTCCAGCCGCTTTTTCAAACTGTTCGAGCTGTTCTGCAGAAATTTCGCCGTTATTCGCCATTTCCGACATCAACTCATCCAGGGCGCTGCTAGCCGCTTCGAGTCCACGTTCATTTTTCTCCCATTTCATCTGCATCTGTTGACGCAGAAAATCAGCCATCTCCCACTGTTCGTGGGTCAAAGGCTGATCGTGCGTCTGTTCGGCGAATTTTTCGAGTTCCCTTTTCAACTCCTCTTTTTCCGGTTCCTCCAACACATTCGCTTCTTCGAGCGATTCAAGCATCTCTTCCAGTTCTTCCGTGATCTGCTCCGAAACTTTTGTAGGACCGGCGTTGAGCGTGGAGCTTTCCCGAACCGGGACGAAACAGGTTGCGACAACAAAAGCAACCGGAGCCGCCAGCAGCGAAACAAAACGCCTGGGGCGTATTTTGGGCAGACTCTCTCTCCACAAACTCTCTACCTGTGGTAAATGTTCCCGCCATTGCTCGTCGGGTGTTTCGCTTAACGTCATCAGCAAACCGCCTGCTTCCAACTTCTGGTCCAGCATGGCTGTCGCCTCGGTACGGGTGAAGCGGTGAAGACGCATTTTTCTCCAACTCCAAAGCGGCACCAAAGGGAGACCTGCAAAAACCCACAATGTTTGGGGCCACCAGGCAGGCAGAAGCATTTTCACAAGCAGGATCGCGCAACCAACCACGATAAGGTAGAGGGAGAGCGCATCTGCACAATCGCCCAGAAACTGTCCCCATTGCAGTCGCCTCAAGTGGCGGAAAATCCATCGTTGTGAATCCGGCATGACCAACCTCCCGGCCTGTATTTCAAACTTCCCAATATGTATCCATCATAATGTATCCGTCATATATCCGCCGTCGCAAACAGTTGGAACTGCTTCAACAACTCCCGCTACGTTCAGCACATTGCCAGGGTTGATTAGACATTGTTAGAGTTGATTAGACCGACGAACCTCGCTCAATTTCATTGCCTGGCCTGAAATTCACAGCCTGGCCGGATCGATTGACAAATAACGCCGGGCTTGGACTGGATCGCGGCTGGTTCCCTCTGAAAGAAAGGAACAACCGCCCGCATTCGAACCCTGGAAAAGGTGAACCCCGGAAAAAATGAACTCTGAAAAGTTGAACTCTGAAAAAGAACGTCTCCACACTGAAAGTACGTGTATTGTAAGCAATTCGTTCACGAAATTCCGCAACAATTCCCCTTTTTTTAGAGATGCCCGCAAATGTTTCGAATCTGTTTTGCCCCAGGCACCAAATCCGTTTCATCCAATGCATCAAATAAACCGTGATGACTGTCGCAAGATCTGCTGTTTCACACAATAATAGAGGGTTGTATATGTTAATTGATAACCGATAGGTGAATCCCTCCAGAGGTCTTGCAATCTCCTGCTTTTCCATGCGTTTACGTTTTCTTGAAATCGCGACGCTTTCGATGCTCGTCATCGAGATGTGCCTCACTTTTCCCTTGTGGGGAGTTTCGCACGCTTACCCGGGCATCCCCTTTTTGGGCGTGTTGGTCGATTCTCCTGTCTGGTTGGAATATCCGGGTCTTGCCTGTGTGATTTTCGCCGCCATGCTGATTGCTCTTTCACTGATAACCGACCGGTTGGGAGACAGGTTGCTCATCGATCAAAAGAACAGTCGGCTGCTTCCAAATGACCGGAACGATTCGACCGCTGGAACAGAAACAGATTGTCGAACTACGAAATTTGCTCGTTTTTTTAGTGATGTCGGTCATCTGATTGCCTCTGTCGGGCAAAGTGAACAAAGGGCGTGGCTGCTTTTGGGGTTTGGACTGGTTTGGGTTGTTTTGTTCGATCAACATCGTTTTCAAACCTGGGTCTGGCAGGCCATTCTGTATGCGTTCTGTTTGGGAGTGATGAATCGTGACCAGTCGCTGAGATGGATACAGCGGCTCACGATCGGTATCTACTTTTATTCCGCCATCTCCAAATTCGATGCCTCGTTTGCGAATTCTTACGGCCAAACCATTCTGGATGGTCTGTTGCAGGCGCTCCATCTGCACCCGGGTTGGCCTGCAGCGGCTCGCTGGTGGATTGTTCTCGGCTTCCCTCTGTTTGAACTTCTGGTGGCCATTTTGTTGATTGTCCCGAGACTTCGTTTGATCGGTCTGCTGTTCAGCTACTTCATGCACATCGCATTGCTGCTGGCACTTGGGCCATGGGGCTTGAATCATCGGCCACCCGTATTGGTATGGAATCTTTTTTTTCTGTTTCAAAACAGTATTCTGTTCTGGCCGGATCGGGGCGGGAAACAGGAACAGACGAGCGAAGTCCGATCGGAAGAAGAAACAAAACAATGGCCCGCTTATGTGACCTCACTGCTACTGCTTTTCCCGGCGACCGAGTGGTTCGATATTTGCGACATCTGGCCCGGCTGGGGACTGTATGCTGCACACGGGGCGCGAGTCACTTTTTCGATTGATCAGACGGAAGTGGATAAACTTCCCGAACCGCTTGAACATCTGCTTGCACCGCCGGCATTTGAGCATTCGTGGAGAAAACTCGATTGTCACCGGTTTTCATTTGAACAAACGAATTCGCCAAGCTACCCTGAAGACCGGACGCAATTCGCTGTTGCGATCGCGCTGATCGAGCGATTCGGCTTGCGGAAAACAAAAGTGACGCATTACGGCACCGCTGACAGATGGACAGGAAAGCGGAAAGTGACAGAACTGACAACGCCCGAACAATTGAGCGATTTCTCCGGGCGATTCCGTCTCAATGTGATGGCAAGACGTAATGCCAGGTCAGACCGTTGATGCCGGTTCGATAAAACCGATTCGCCTGATTGCTGATTTTCCGAATCCGAAACTGTACCCCTGTCAGATCCCATGCCAGCCATTCATGTTCTTGAAAAATCGCCCTGGTTTGTTTCCGGATTGCGCCGAGCGTTTCCTGAAAGCATGGACGCGATCCACTTTTGCGATAATGCGCAGCAATTTCTCGAGTTGGAGAGGAAAGAACCGGATGCCATTGCGGTAATCGATCTGGATTCCCTACCCGAGCAGGGAATCGCGGCGATCAGCGCGATGACAGCTTCCGAACAGAATCAACGGGTTATTTTTCTGGTTAATCGGGCTCAAAAGGGAATAATTTGGGAAGTGATGCAAACTGGAT
>JALWSL010000353.1:4672-6046 GCA_027080405.1 Planctomycetaceae bacterium | reverse complement strand
ACCTTGTGCATCTCGGTCCATTCCGCAATTTTGCGGGGGTTATTTGTCATCTCGCCCGCATCGAGAGGAGAAGCGGCAAAGCTGTCGTTGGGAGACTGGGCCGGCATCGTCGCATGATTCGCACCGGCTCCCAGAGGCCCGGAATAGTGCCGGGCCAAATCAAGTAACGTTTCCCGAATTTTTTTGGCAGCCAGACGAAAATAGTGCCGGGCATCATTCAGTTCCACATCGTACAGGGCTTCATACAGTTTCAATGAGGCATTCTGACAGATGTCTTCTGTCTGTTCCCAGCGACCAACCCCCGGGTAAGACTCCTTGATGCGATGCGTGAGACGGAGCAGGCGATCGCAAGTCATGTTGAGCAACTCTCCCCGCGCCAGGGTATCGCCTGTCTTTATCCGACGAATGCATTCCTCAAGACGCAGCGTGCCGGTTGATTCATCAGACATCAAACACCTCTTGTCATTTTTGCCAATTGATCGCGTTTCCAAGATTTCGCATTGATTTCGCATTCAAAAACACTGCAAGAAATGCACACCGCCGGCTAATCGCAACACTCAATCGTTCCCGTATTATTGGGCGAATCTGCCCCAACGACATGCAATACCAGTATTCAAAGGAATCAGGAGAATTACCAGCCTGAATCGGATTTTTTAAGCAACTTTGCAAACCGGAGCGGGGCCTTGAATGGAAACGAGAGGGATGCCGGGGAATCCATTCAAACCTCTCATTCCAACTTGAGCCGTTTATACCAATGCGTTTGGGCCAAAGGCGATACTGATGATTATGCACTTTCGGAGGCTGGAATTGAAACGGCAATGATCGAAACATGGGAAACACGTTGTTTTTGCAATTTGTGGGTTGGCAACGGAGACTTTTGCGAGTATAGTTCCGCCATGTTCGGCGAATAATCAAGAAAATGCCGAGCTGAAACGGTTAAATCAAGCGAGTAACACTGTGCATGTCGTGTGGAGAGTGTTTTTAACCGAATAGAGCCCCCTGAGCGGTTTCACCCCTCGTCTCTATTGAAACGGTGTCCGGGAAGTTGCTGGACATCCTGCTGCCTACCATCGGTTGTGTGATCTTCCCTGGAAAGCCGCTCGCGTTGTTGTGAACGCACTGAATTCTGTGACTTTCTTGTTTGTCCAGATTTCCAGAGAACCCACTTTTGTAAGTGGTACATGTATTCGGTGGTCATAACAGACCAGACGTGCTGTGATATCGGTCTGCAATCGGCATCATCAGAACGAATACCGACGGGGATCGCGATATGTTTCGACAAGTCCCTCACAACATATTGATGCAATCTTCTTTTGCATCTACATCAAAAAATGGCCCCCGGTTTGTCGATAAAACAGACCCACAATCCGGCGG
>JALWSL010000353.1:0-4662 GCA_027080405.1 Planctomycetaceae bacterium | reverse complement strand
AACAAAGTCAGGTATCCTTTTGAAAACATTTGAAGAACTAGAGTTGATCCAACCGGTCCAACGTGCATTGGTGGATGAGCAGTATTCCATTCCAACCCCTATCCAGGCGAAAACGATCCCGGCGGCACTGGAGGGAAGCGATATCCTGGGCTGTGCCCAAACCGGAACAGGAAAGACAGCCGCATTTGCCCTGCCTATCCTGAATCGGCTTGGAAAAAGAACGGCCAAAGCGATACCGAATCGCCCATTCGTGCTGGCGTTGGCACCAACGCGAGAATTGGCTATTCAAATTGCAGAAAGTTTCAGCACCTACGGCAAACATTTGAAGCTGCGACACGCATTGGTTTATGGCGGTGTCAGTCAAGCGAACCAGGTTCGTGCGATGAAAAAAGGAGCCCACATTCTGGTGGCAACGCCGGGGCGTCTGCTCGATTTGATAAATCAGGGACACATCAATTTGAGCCAGTTGCAAATGTTCGTTCTGGATGAAGCCGATCAAATGCTCGACATGGGCTTTCTGCCGGATCTCAAAAGGATCATCAAACAACTGCCTCGCCAGCGACAGTCACTTTTCTTCTCGGCAACGCTGTCGCCTGTGATTACCGAACTATCACACCAGTTGCTAAGCACTCCCGTTAGTGTGAATGTGACACCCAAAACAAGCAGCGTTAAAAAAATTGATCAACGGCTTGTTTATGTCGAGCGAAGTGGCAAGCAGAAGCTGCTCAAGAAAATTCTTCGTGGAGATGAAGTGGAACGGGCACTGGTTTTCACCAAAACAAAACGAATGGCCAATCAACTTTCCCTGCAACTGGTGCAAAGTGGAATCAGAGCGACCGCGATTCATGGAAACAAATCGCAAGGAGCCCGTCAGCGGGCCCTGGAAGCATTCAGACGTAAACAGGTTCAGGTGCTTGTCGCAACCGATGTCGCAGCCCGGGGAATTGATATTGATAACATCACCCACGTTGTCAACTACGATCTACCTGTCGAGCCTGAAGCCTATGTGCACCGCATCGGACGCACCGGACGAGCGGGAGCAGAAGGTATTGCCCTCTCATTCTGTTGTGGCGGCGAACGAAAAGAACTGCGGGCGATCGAACGCTTGATCGGACATCAAGTGCCGATCGATGCGGAGCATTCAATGGAAAATCCTCCCCCTGAAGAAAAATCGGCTCCCCGTTCAAACAGACGCGGACGAAAATTCTCACGAAACGGCAGTAAAGGAAACAGAAAACGCCGTTCTTCCACGCGTTCCGCTTCAGAAACAAAGACAGCTTCAGAAGGCGAATCTGGCCCCCAAAGGCCCGGTAGCGGAACCTGGCGAGGTTTCAGGAAGTCCAGCAAATCGAAACCCAAAAGAACAGCCTTGAACGAAACAGCGGGCAACATGGCAAGTGGGGAAAAACCGAAGCAGAAAAGGCGTCCACAACGTAAAAAACAGGGACGTAAACAGAACGTCAACCAAACGAATTGAGCATGGCCCCGGGGCCAATCGCTGACATTGACCGCATAGTGGGAATGGGAACTGATTGGAGTCCTCTACACAGGACAGGCAGCGTACCTTCAGCACATCAAACAGGGAAGAACCGGACTGAATGAGCAGTGGTTGAACGGGCAGCGCCCGACAAAGATGCGTCTCATCGCGTGCTATGGCATGCAGCTGATTGCTGCTTCTATTTTTCCCTCTGCTATTTTCCTCTGAGTTGATCACGAAGCATGAAGAAAACGATGGGAGGGACAATGAAGACCAGCCCCATAAAGTAGCTCCATAGGGGAAACAGGTACGGTTTGATGACAGCCTGATCAACCACCGCAGCCCCGATGGTCGCCCAACAGAGAATGAGAATGGCTTTCAATTTCTGCTCGCGTTTTTCCTCATCCGTAAGTTCCTGTTCCGGTTTACCCTTCGATTTTCCTTTTGACGGGGAAGCGGATTTTGATTTTGATTTTGATTTCGACTTTGACCGCTTCCCTGTGGAAACCTCCTGGGCAACCGCTTCGTCCCGTTCTCCCGGAGCATAATATTTCGCAATTCCCTGATTGATTTGCAACGGCGTTGCGATGACTGCCCGCATCGGCTTGTTGAAACGAAGCCGAATTTCGTCTTCCAGTTCGTAATCCGGTTCGTCCGTGCATGCTACCAGAACGACATCCTCATCGATAAACAGGGGAAGAATGCCGTTCCGTTTGACGACTTTTCTGGGCACCAGATCCAGAACGGAATCATCCGGGAATATGGTTTCAAGATCGACAAAGGAACGTCCCAGTTCCTCCGCCAGCGCCATCGCGGCCTTATCCGGCGAAACAAGTTTCATCTGCACGCAGGCATCACGGGTTGTCAGGCCACGTTTCTCTGCGAACTCCTCGATTTCCTGAATCTGGCTCTTTTCAATCTCTCCCCAGTCGGCAAGTACCCGCAGTAACGGCTTTTTGGCGCCTTCTTCTTCGGTAAACTCACGTCCCAGGCTTTCATCGTATTCCCGTTTGCGTTCCGTATCCGTCAGACAGAGCATCGCCTTGGCGAGTTCGTTGAGCAAATCCTGCGATTCCAGCATGTATTCGCCGGTCGCATATTTTCGGACGATACTGTTGAGCTTTTTATAATGAGCCCGGATCTTCTCCGGATCGTCCTCGAAATCGACCAGTCGCAAAAGCTGGTAATGCGTTGGTGGACGAAGCTCTTCCGGGATACCCAACCACTGCTTGTAAACATCAATTGCCAAGAGATTCTCTCCGTAGATTTAACAGACAATACGCAACTCGTCCGATCGCCGCTAAAGGCAGATCGGCTTGAATGCCCCGGAAATTCTATTCCACAGAGTACTCCTGGGCCAGCAGTTCCAAAGAATCGATACCGCCAGCATCAAGACCGGAATCCCGCACAATTTGTGCCGCAGCTTCCCGATTCCCTGTTACTTCCCGAGCTTTTGCCTGAATCCGCCCATTGGCATCGTAACTGTAGGTGACCTCAACAGGGGAACCTTTCGGGAGATTCGGCGGCAGATCGACAATTCGGAAATCTCCGATCAACGTACAGGCAGCCGGATCGGTCGCTTCCCCTTCAAGAATGTGGACATGAATGGAGCGCTGATTCGGCGAATTGGTAACAAACTGCTGGGAGATGCTAAATGGAATCTGCGTGTTCTTGGGGATCATAATATGGTTGATCTTGCGAGAGCGGTCGTTCGGATCGGTGATTTTGATTCCCAGTGAGTGGGAATTGACATCACTCGTTTCCACTGTCTTCAACCGGTCAAGCACAGATTGGGCAACTTTCGATTCGCCTCCCGTCATGCGAGCTTCCAGAATGGCAGCATGGATCGCTGCTCCCTGTGCCACCGCTTCTTCCGGAGATACTTCGCGTGATGGTTCCCGACCTCCCACTTCCCGAAGCATCTTTTCAACCGCTGGCATGTAGGTTGACCCCCCGACCAAAACGATTTCGTCCAGATCCCCCGGTTTGACGCCCGCCTGCTGCATGACGAGTTCGGTCGTGTCCCGGGTTCGTTGCATCAGATCGCCCGTGAGTCGTTCCAGGTCTCCCCTTGTCAGCGCCACGGTCAAGGTTTTTCCCTGATAGTACAAACTGACCGGAACTTGAGCTTTCTCGCTCAACTGTCTTTTGGCATCTTCACATTCCTGGGTAAATTGAAGTAGCGTCTCGGGATCCTCACGAGGGTCTGCCCCGTATTTTTGCAAATATTGCTCACAAATGTTGTCAACAACCCGGCGGGTCCAGTCCAATCCTCCCAGCATCACGTCTCCGTCGGTGGCGAGGACTTTGAAATTTGTCGGCGTGTAGCGGACAACCGTCACATCGAAAGTCCCTCCCCCCAGATCGTAAACCATGATGGTCTTACTGGTGAAGCCGGCCTTCTTGACACCCAACTCGCCTTTCATCCAGGCGTAAGCCAAAGTTGCCGCTGTCGGCTCGTTGATGATATCAACAACATTCAGCCCGGCAATGCGTCCGGCATCCTGTGTCGCTTTTCTGCGGATATCATTGAAATAGTAGGGAACCGTAATCACAGCATTGGCGATCGGCCCAATCCGTTCCTCTGCATCCTGCTTCAATTTTTTGAGAATCAACGCGGAAAGAAACTCGGGAGTCAGCTTTTTGTTCTGGTAAACAACGAAGAAATCCTTGTTTCCCATTTGCCGCTTGATCGCTTCGACAATTCGCTGGGGATCCTCCACCGACATCCGCTCAAAACTGGGACCAACAACAACCTGCCCCTCATCACTTAAAATGACAATAGAAGGTGTAATCGTTTTCCCATCCGCATTGACAATCGGCTCCGGCTCCCCATTTTCAGCCATCCGTGAAATTGAAGAAAATGTTGTTCCGAGATCAATTCCGACCGTATTACCCTCTAAAAACTGCATGTGTCACTTACTCCGAAGTTGTTGAACTAATTCCAGCGAACGACTTTATCAAGAGATGAACCCGATCACTCCACCCATACGGTAAACCCGACGGACGATCGCTCTCGAATGATGAGCGATTCATCCCCTGAAGTGATTCAATTTGGAAAACCCAAAAGATCGGTGCCTGTATTGTGATGAGCTTGGGAAGCGGTTTCAAGACACAAACAACCTGCAGAGCGCCAAACTCTCGAATTATCTCGGACGCATTTCACAATTTTCCACCTGCAAAAA
>JALWSL010000352.1 GCA_027080405.1 Planctomycetaceae bacterium | reverse complement strand
AACCGAAGTATTGGCAAGGCATGATCAGCGTGTTGAAAACGGTTGCCATTGAGCCCCTGCTCGATCAGGAGAAATGATTCCATGAAAAATTCTGCCTGCTTTAATCGGTGTTTCCTGTATCTGCTTCTGTTATGCCATTGTTCCGTGGTGAAGGCCGGAAGTCCCGATCCGGACTCCAGCAAGTGGAAGATAAAGGAAATCTACCAGTATCTCACGGTGATGGGAGAGGAGCTTCCCCAGGAGCAACGAAAACAGTATTGCCAATTTATCGTGGATTGTCAGGAACCCGAAAGAGGCATTTTCGTCGACAGGTACGGCGAGACGATCTATTCGGTCAAAGCCTATTATCTTCTCAAACGCTTTGGTTATCGACCAAAGTATCCCTTAAGTGTGTCCCAACATCTGGGTAAGGATTTGCATTACAGTCTGGTTGATGGAAAGATCATTTCCGAACAGTCCTCACCCGAGCTGTTCAGAAAGTGGCTCGATAAAACCCGCAACACGTATGATGCGTATGCGGCTGGCTCGCTGATGGGGCACTTCATCGCGCCTCATGTATTGAACCTGGAAGCGGCAGGCAAAAAAATCGAGGACTCTCCATTTATTCCGGTCTTTCAGCAATGGCTTCTTGATAATCAGGGCGAAAATGGATTCTGGAATCGGCCTGATGATAGTGATTTCAATGGATGGAACGGGGTGATGAAAATGGACCAGGCTCTCGGAGCAGCCCGGATTCATTTACCTCATCAGGATGTCATGCTGCGAACCGTTCTGAAACATCAAAGTGCTGAAGATGGAAATTTCACAGCCGCTGGAGGCTGCACGAATCACAACGCGTTGCATACGTTACGTCAATGGTCCAAACGGAATGATCTGCTCATGTGGCCGGAAATATTTCTGGCAATGGAACGATTCACCGATTCAGCCATGCGACGCTACGACCCGGCCAGTGGCGACTTTCGGCGCATTCCCGGGTTTGACAATCCGCCCGATTTTCATGCAACCGAACTGGTAAGGATGGCCTTGGGTAACGTTGTCGACTACTGCCACATCTTGCTTGATCCAGCCAATCAGGAAAAAAAGGATCGTCAACAAGAAAAATCCAACGTCGAGGAAAAGATCGATATGGATCGGATACGCAACCTGCTGGTCATGTCCACAGGCCTTTACACATTGGCCCAGGAACGTATCAAATCGCATGTGCAGGCGGAACACGCGAAATAGCACGGGTTCACAATGGCAATTATGTAAAACAGCTCCAATATCGAATGAGCTGGGTGTCGCCTGCTTGCATCCGATTTACAGAGCCGTTTTTTTGAACCGCTTGGAATTGGTTGGAACCGTATTGAGCTGCTTTGAACGGCCTGGTGCTGGCTTGAACTGCGTTGAACCGCTTCGAACTGGTTTCATTGGAAAAGTTTTCACTCTGTTAGCTGGCCCACAGTCTGCCCATCCGGCCTTGCGTTATCATCCGGTCTGGTTCGAGGGGGTCGCCTTTGTTGCAAGGCCCCCGTTATCGAGTACCGCAGGGTGCGTTGCAACGCGCCATGCAACAACGCATCAGGGTAGCAACACCTGCGCACAGAGCAAAACCGGAATTGAGAGGATAGAGCAGATGAAACAGGTTCAGTGGATAATCGGAATGGCAATTTTGGTCGCAGCATCTTTGCTTCTGCTTCAAAACCGGCCGGAATCAACCGTACGGGCTCAAAGTGGAACGCGATCCTATCAGCAGGGGAGCGGTTCTCGTTATGGCGGAAGTTATCAGCAGGGATCTTCCTCCCGTCGACAGGGGATGAGGCAACAGGGAACGAACCGTGCAACCTCAAGTACCTTTGAAAGCAAGTTCTGGAATTGGCTTCAACAGGTTCAGTACCACAACTGGGCACCAGGCCCGGGAAAACCGACGAAGGCCTATCCCGGGCAAAGTCCGCATGGGAAATTTCTGAAGACCTACCTCAATCGTACTGCAGCTGGGAATCCCAAAACACTTCCGGATGGATCGATTATCATCAAGGAAAATTTTGGCCCGGATGGCAAAACGCTCATGGCGATTACCGTGATGTACAAAGCCAGTGGGTTCAATCCGGAAGCGGGAGACTGGTACTGGGTGAAGTACACTCCCGATGGTCGTGTTGCCCGCACACCACCAGAAAAAGGGAGCATGCCCATTTCAGGGAAATTCGCCAGTTGTATCGAGTGTCATTCCGGAGCTGAAGGGAATGACTTTTCCTTCATCAATGACTGATTGACAACGACTGATCGATGACCTGATCGTTCTGCACGCGATTGACGCAGGAATGTTTCGCTGGCTCGATCACAGACCGATCGTGTAACCCGTTCAATGGCGAGCCGATCATTCGATGCGGAATTTCAGACAATAATTCCCAATGGCGCTCTCTGCCAATCTGACATCAACGGAGTCTGTCCTTCCCCGTTGGGCCGCCCGAATCCAGGTGATTCGGGTGGCTTTTTTGTTGGCAAATCGCTAATGATTCCCGCTGGACTTGTCAGAAGGAGGAAAAAACGACACAATACGCCAGTCAAAAAATCCTGTCGCAACACGAAACAGGCGAATAATCTGTTTCGTTTTTTCGTGTCATGCAAGGTTGTCCATATATCTGAGGTCTGAAGATGAAGATTATTTCTCGCGGTGTGGGTGAGCAGATTGTTGTCGATGAACATATCACTGTCACTGTAAAAAAAATCGAGAAAGAAAATCTGGTTCTTTCCATCGCTTCTCCGCAACTTCTGCCCTCTTACCGGGAAGTGACGATCTCGTTGGATGGTGATCAGGGCGAGACACTTCCCTCTTTGCTCACCATGACCCGATGAAGAAGTCATGTCGATGAAATCGAAAGCCAGGCCGTCGACACCCTCCGCAGCGGAATTGCACGGGCAAGCGTCGATTTTAGCGGGAAAACCTGCCACCCTCCCCCGTCATGTGGCAATTATCATGGATGGGAATGGTCGCTGGGCACAACAGCGGGGAATGCCCCGGGTTGAAGGACATCGTCAAGGGGCCAAATCTGTCCGGAAGGTAGTTGAAGCAGCGGCAGAACTGGGACTGGAGCAACTGACGCTTTACTGTCTCAGTAGCGAAAACTGGAAAAGCCCGCCCGCCGAACTCACTTTCCTGATGTATCTGCTTGAAAAGTACCTGATTGAGGAACGCAAGGAGATTCTTCGGCAGAATCTGCAATTTTCCGTCATTGGACGCAGTGAAGATTTGCCTGCGAATATTCTCGAACAAATCGGCACCACGATCGAGCAATCGGCTGGCAATACCGGAATGCGATTATGTTTGGCGTTGAACTATGGTTCGCGGGGTGAAATTGTCGACGCCGTCAAAAAAATTGCAGAACAGATTCAGCTGGGAACCCTGAAAGCTGACCAGATCAATGAAGAACTGATATCCAACCATCTTTATACTGCGGGAATGCCCGATCCCGATTTGATTATTCGTACTTCGGGAGAAATGCGAATCAGCAACTTTCTGCTTTGGCAGATCAGCTACTCGGAATTGTGGGTCACGCCGAAGCATTGGCCAGAATTTGGCAAAGAGGATTTTTACGCCGCTCTGGAAGATTACTCAAAACGGGATCGCCGATTCGGCGGCTTGACGGAGACATAAGCAGAAGCAGTTTCCTGGGGAGCTTTTCCGTATTGATGCGTGACCGTTTTCGCAGGAGCGTTTTCAGGGAAATGCTTTGCAAAACAGGGGAGGCGATCATGCAAAATGAAAAGGCGTGGGGGACAAAGACGCGGAAAACACTGGAAAAACATGGTTTCTGCGTTACTCTGCGATGGAATAACCCCGGCTTTGCCTTATAGTGAAATAGCGAAAGAAGTGTCGTTGTTTGACGGCTTGTCCATTTCCGAACACCGGGGGCCGATGCGGGAGCCGATGGCTGAATCATTACCTCATAACTTCTGATGATATCGAACATCCTATGGATAATCCGCCTTTGGTAAAGAGCAGATCACTTGGAAATTTGAGTTGGCGGTTGATTATTGGCCCACTGCTGATTGCCATCTTTGGCGGACTGTTCTATTGGGATCATCTGATTGGGCGTCAGGCTCCAGTTCTGCTTCTGGTCTGTCTGTTCCTGACCGTGCGGGGCACGTGGGAAATGGCCCAACTGTTCAGAACCCGTTCTTTCTATCCCCGTTATTCACTCTGTTGTGCGGGTGCGATTGTCATCGTTGCTTCGACATGGCTCAAACCGCTTGGAATTGGTGTGACCGAACCTGCCGAGCTTTCCTATCTGGGGCCGACAATGCTGGCATTCAGCCTGGTTGTCATGGTTCTGTTTTTGATCTCCGCCATCAGTTTTGAGGAACCGGGGCAGAGTATGGAAAGGCTCAGTTCGGAAATATTGATAGTCGTTTACATCGGCGTGTTTCTCAGCATGACGGCTCAACTGCGATGGGTAGCCGGGGCAGAAGCAGGTTATCTTGTGCTCGGTTCCCTGATTGTCGTCACCAAGGGAGGGGATATTGGAGCCTATGCGCTGGGAAGGTTGTTGGGACAAAAAAAGCTGAGTCCGAGATTGAGTCCCGGAAAAACATGGTGGGGGGCACGTGGGGCGATTCTGTTTTCCGCCCTCTTTTCCTGGCTGTGGCTGACATATATGCCCGCTGCATTCGAACCGACCTGGAAAGCGTGTCCGTGGTACCTCTCCATATTGTATGGCATTGTGATTGGGACGGTCGGCCTGATCGGTGACTTGTGTGAATCCCTGATCAAGCGGGATGTCGGCAAAAAAGATGCTTCAGGACTGATGCCCGGATTTGGCGGGATTCTCGATGTCATCGACAGTATTCTGTATACCGGACCGATCGCCTATCTGTTCTGGAGTCTGTTTCCCATGGCGAGTTGGCGATAAAGCGGAGGGACATCGAGCGGAACGCAACACGAACCGCTGGCAGCAATTGCAACCGTTGCCGTACTTCAACGTGGCATCGCATACGGGACGGCCATTTCCCGAGGCGCAGAATGACTTGCAAAATGAAGCGCAAAAAGTGACGCAAAAAAAGTAACGCAAGAGGTAACGCGAAATGCAACGGCGCGTGATGCGAAGCATCGCAAAGAAGTGGCAGCGACCGGCATGAAAACCCCTGCACCAACATGCATGGGGGGATCCTCAGAGATGGATCAACTTCTTTCGCGAAAGTCGAGTCCGCGTGTCATCCGTGACACGCCCAACTGACTGCGTGATGCCTGTTTGGAGGGAACGAGTTTCCCTTCATCCTTCTCAGGCGATTTGCTTTTTGCGACTGACGAGAGTTCGAACACGTTCTGCCAGCAGAGCGACATCGAACGGTTTACGGAACGTCTCGTTGAACAGTGTGCGATCGAAGCCGCTGGCACTGTCTTCATCGCTGATCAGACCGACAAGAACGGTATCGTTGTAGTCGGCGTTCTTCTTCAGGTTCTGGGCAATCATCAGAGCTTCGTTTCGGCCCATGGCGAAGTCGATGATGACACCATCAGGATGCAACGATTCCGCCTGAATACCGGCTTCAAAACCACTCGCGGCTGATTCCAGTTTGAAATCTTCCAACGGCAGAATTTCGCCGAGCATGGTTCGGATGGGACCTTCGATTCCAACGAGCAACAATTTGCCCATTGCTTCATCTTCCAGTTCACCCAAAGGCATGCCATGCTCTTTCAGGAAGCGAATCAAATGTTCGCGGGGAATTCGTCTATCCTGCGATCCAGGAATTCGGTATCCACGCAGCCGGCCAGAATCGAACCATTTACTCACAGTTCGGGGGGCGACTTTGCAGATCTTAGCGACTTGTCCAGTCGTAAAGATTGTCCTCATTTGCGGGCTCTCCAATTACACATTTTGCCACTCCACAGCAGACGATCTGCTAGTAAAGGAAGCCCCAGGTGTCGATGGTTGGCCGTCCATGCCGTTAAATCCATGGCTTTTCCACCAGACATTAATCCGGGTACTCTCAGGGTCAGGGTCTATTACTCGTTGGTGTTGCCTCACTCGCGTTCAACAAAAATGTCGAACACACCCACGTTGATCAAACAGGATCACGTCATTTTG
>JALWSL010000351.1 GCA_027080405.1 Planctomycetaceae bacterium | reverse complement strand
GAATAAAGGTACGAAAACTTCAGCAACCGGGTGCCAGAATACATCGCCCCATCAAGTAAATCCATTGCGTACGAAAGACGATGATCCAGTGACATGCGAAGTAACTGCGAAAAGCGGGCCTCATTAAACGCCAGTCGAGAGAAACTGGAAAGCCGAAAAATGGCAATGCCACCACATTTCCCGAGATAATCCGCTACTCGCCTGTTTGGTTCATGCACCTGAAAACCAGAGACTTTTTCACCGGCATAAAGGCACTGGTGATGGCATTTTGTGGTTGATTCGTACCATCCCAGTGCCCCCTCATATTCGCCGATAATAGCGACGTGTGACGGGGCATATCTCAACACGGGATTACCGAATGGCCAGGATGTTTTCAGGCTGATGAACGTTGAGACCGGATCCGCTCCCCAACATGCGATGATGTCCCCCACCCGAAATGATCGATCAGTTTCCATTGTTCATTACCTGTTGATATTTAAGGCGAATTTCGGTAGAACCCGCCCAGATGGACCGCATGGAAGCCTCCCACACCAAGAGAAACCGGAACGTGAAATCCATTTCACGCCCGGCCTTTGATTGGTTAACCGTCTAACACCTACGGTTTTGTTGTCCTTTAGGTGTATCCTCCTGGGAGAATCATCCGACATGATGTCAATCACTGACTTCGACGGAGAGGCCGTGCAGTTGCCACGCGATCAAGCACGCTTTGTGTTTGAGATCTACAACGAATGGGCCGGTAATAACCGGCACCGCCTGCGGCAACTGGCGATTTTGCAATTACTGGGAAACGGTTGGGGGAAAGCAGACATTTCCCGTGCGATGGAATCGAACCGATCCAATATCACCCGATCCATTAAAAGAGCACGAGCCAGCCTGGCTGAATTTGCCCGGAAAAAGGGTTACAATCTCGACCCGGGAGAGCAGGGGATCAAATGAAACTGACCCGATTCCAAACGCACGTCCTGCAAGTCCTGCGAGCGATCGGACCGGCTGACTACGACGGCATTCAAAAGCATTGCCGCCAACACCGAAAGGCGATCCGCAAAGCGGTTTATCGCTTGCGTTCTGTTGGTTTGGTGAATCGCCTCGATCAGCTGCACGATGTGAGCGAGCAGGGAAGGGACTATTTATCCCACCAGGCTTCGTAATCTTGGAAACTGTGCAATCGCAGAGAGTGTAAATCGATCAATGATGTTGCCGTTTTTTTCGAGAAACAACACTTCTGAAAAATCAGCATGAGAAAAAGACAACAACTTTTCACCAATCCTACCCAGTTCGTCAATGCCACCAACTTCGATTCCAAGCTGGAGTTTCCCATTCAAAAACGCAAGCTCGGCTGACTGTGTGAAAAGTCGGATCACTTCGTCTTCAAGGTCAGAAGTGTAATTATCGGGATTAAAGTTCGGATCAATTGCGAGAAGACTAAACTTATCCATTGTGCAAGCCCCATGTTTCAGTGTTGGCATTGATTAACGACTTGACGAATTTCCATTGCATGTTTTGTTGGATTCGCCGGTGTACTCCAAATCGACTTTCGGCAACCACCACGTTGCCCGAAAGAGCAGAAAATTTGACCGAAAGCATGTCCTTTTTTACTTTTTACAAAACGCCACCCACGTTCCAAAGCATACTCGATTGCCCGGCTGATTTCTTTGTTGGGGTGATATTTTGCCATTGTTTTCCTCTTTGCTGGTTGACGCCCTTGTTATTTGCATATATTATCGGATATCCGTTAATAGTCAATAAGGGATATCCGATAAATGAAAAAGAAATCCGAAAAAAAGAGTATTGGCCGCCCGGCAATTGGGCAGAGAAGATCACTTCAGGTATCTGACGAGGACTGGAAACGATGGGCATTAGCAGCCAGAAAAGCCGGTATGACACGTGCCGAATGGATTCGGCAAGTATGCAATAAATCGGCAAAATAACACTCACGAAGTGACCAATCCTCCATCTCAAACGTCACTTGCAGGCTGAAAACGGCAGTTTCGTAAGGAAAAAAGTGCTGCTTTTACGCTGTTTTTGACTCTTTTCGAGTTTGTCCCGTCAACTCACCAAATCGTTCCAGGAACCGCCGCTCGGCATAAGCGGGAGTCCAACGCTCAATTTCGATGTCATACGCCAGGAAATCGTCCTCTGATTTCCACAAGGCTGGAGGCGGGCCGAGAAGATATTTTCTTTCGGTTTGCAACATTCGATTATCGGTCACGTGCACACTATCGGAAAACGGATAGTCCAGGTTGAACTTCTCTGCGATCGCTTCCAGAATTTTTTTTTCGAGTTCCTCGAAAACCGGAAAACATTTTTTAATCGGCCTGGGCAAATCAACCAGGTACGCTTCAGCCGCATCATGCAGCAGGAACCAAAGAGCATCATCACAATGGTACGATCCCAGCACGCAATGCTGCGCGACTGAGTAGAATATTTCGCAATGCCCACCGAACCGACACGTATTTGAGAGTGCGTGAGCAATATCAAAAATGCAAACTTCTTCAGAATCGGGATCAGTTGGGTAAAACTTTTCGCCAGTGTAAGTCTGGATCCAGTTATTCCGGTTTCGCTTCAGGGTATCTAACCCCTGATAGAGTTCTGCATTGAGACGATGGGCCACTTCCCAGGCATCGCGTACATCATGGAATTTTGCCGGAACCCCAGTATCAAAGCGATGCCAGATTCGTGGACCATAGGGTGAGCAAAACGAATCTCGTACCACGACAAAAAGCCCATTCTGATCAACCACAATCCACGGCATATACTCATCAGTTTTCGCAGCCATCACTTCCCCTTCTATCAGCGAACGAAGAATTATTGAGCTACTAACCGGCATTAAGTGGTCCGAAGCGGCTCGCTACGTCACGCTGGAAGTCTTCTTTGATGGAGTTCCATTGCCAGGCACCATTACCAGCGATTTTGATGTCTGATCCGGGATCGTAATTGTGCTGCTGTTGGATCAGAAAGCGATCCCAGTAACCACGTTCAGCAAGCGGTCCGTGGAACAGATGTAAGACATCACCGGGCACGGCAGCAACTTTACCTCCGAGTGAATGATCGGCCTGGGCACACCATTTCAAGGCTGCATGCCGTAGCATCGGGGAAGCTGATTTCGTCATCGACGTTTCATACTCCTGGAAAAAAGCGTGTGTCATCCAGGCATCACCGCTGCCTGTGATGTCCCGATCGAACAAGCCACCCCATTGCTCAATTTGTGATCGCCTAGCCGCCCAGGCGAAACCGGGGTGGGACTGATCCGCACCGGCTACGAGGTAGCTCCCGATACTGGCTGATGAGGGGCGTGATTTTTCTATCGAGCCATTCCGATCGAGCCAATGACATTTCTGGAACATTTGCACCACAGAACAGGACTCCAACAGCTTTTCCGTTTCCTCGTACCAGGATGGATTCGTAAACAGCACATCACAATCAATCCAGGCGACATTGTTATACCGTCTCGGCAATCGCCGTATTCCTAGATTCATCAAGCGTTCTTTCTGCCACAGCAATTGAGTTTTCTGACAGCCATTCACTTTGAATGAATTGTGGATGGAAAACTGGCCAGAAAATGACATCTCGACGGTATAAAGGGGAACCGGAGCAATTGCATCGGCGAATCGATAATAATTTTCAATCTGTTGTGTTAATCCACATGGATTAAAAAAACATGTCACGACAGCCAGCATGCCCGGATTCCCTTCAATAGTTTCTGATTCAGCATCCAAAGAGCGATGAATTCTTCACGGTAATCATCACCAAATTCATTGAACTTTTTTCGATGCCACGATTTTGCCTTTACCGCCGCATCAGCAAGCTCTTTTGCTGAGTTGAATTGCCCCAGCGTGGTAACAGACGCCCACGTTCGAGGAGCGGCTCCCAGCACTGAAGCAAGGTGCCTGCTGTGCTCTTTCGCATGATCAGCAGCGTGCACATGCCACAACAGGGAATCCTTGAATTGTTCGTCACCAACTGCGTCACGATAGTTTGGTGTCAGTGCATAGCCGTTGGTGATGTAGAAGTTGGCGTCTCCGCAAGTATTTATTGCATAGCAATGCGGGCATTCAATGCGGTCAGCTTGCCAACTAATCGCCGTTGTGTCTGGCTGGATTTGATTTCTGATCACATGACAAATCTGTGGGGCTAACCAATCGTCATCATCGATCGGGACAATAATCGCATCGTGAAAAAGCTCCGGCTGCCAACTTCTGATGGAAACGATCGAGTCAAGACCCTCGATGCGAGACCAGTTTTCCTTGGCGATTTTTTGCAGGTTGAAACGATAGGTATGGTAGGGCATCGAGAAAACCTCGTCCCACCATTGCAGACGTTTTTCCCATCCATCGCCCCAGGGAGACGTCAAGAGATTCTGACCGACTTGCCAATCACTCATTGAACGCACCCCGAGAATAATGGGAGCCCTTCTGAGCGGTCGCCTGCGAGATTTCTTCGAGTGAATCTGCAACAGTTTTTCGGGGGTGGTGTGATAACACGGGAAGGGCGAATCCGGCACGTCACAGCCGATCAGGCTACATAGCTTATCCCAGCCATCGCCAGCTGCCACATTCATGTAGATAGCATGATTTCCATGCCCCAGTTGACCAAAAACAGTCTTGTTGATTTCTTTGTACTCTTCTACCCAGGTGAGAGTATCAATCTCTATCCATTTTCCGGAGCCCATGACGCGATTATGCAAGCAGTGCACAATCCGGGAATTTACCCAATCATCAATGTTGCGGAATAGGCAAATGAAACGAGGATCGTCAACACAATTCTTGATCTCGCTGATCACTTCGTAATAAGGGCCATCGAGAAAGACGTCGTAGTTATCCAGCTCATCAATCACCGGATCGAGCAGTTTCGATTCGTTCGCCTGGACTTTCAGGGCCTCGCAAATCCGTTCGCCTTTCTTTCGATCATGCAGGACTCGCAAGCCAAGACGCTGGCACGCTTCCGCGATGCTGACCGTTCCGGTTTTGTTGGGACCAACGCCGAAGATTTTCATTGATCATTGTTCCTTTGGTCTGACAATTGGCAGTGCCAAATGGTTTCCGTTAGCTGGCGGTTTGGCAATAATTCATCGACCGCCTTTTGTACACCCGGCCAGGCATCGCAATAATCGTGCCCGCAGATCGTGCCGTATCGCTCCAATAGATGGAGCCATTTCTGTATGTCGTTTCGGCAAAATTGATAGCTGTGATTGGCATCGATGAACACGACAGAAAAGTGGTTCCCGTAGAACAATCCGCAAGCCTCGTCCGTTGTGGCACGCACTGCTTGTAGCGTGATCTCTCCCCGACGTTCCCGATCCAGTCGTTGCAGCACGTCGAACAGGTTGGTGTCGCAGTCTTTCCGGTTCTGCCAGTTGGCATCCACGGAAATGAGTGATGCCCCGGCCGGCAACGCCAGGCCGACAGCCAGCAAACTGCGTCCGCAGTAACTGCCGAGTTCCACCCACGATGACCATTTGAATTGGCTCTTTGCTTTTTCGACCAGCCAGGTCAATTCCTTTTTGGTCATCCAGCCCGGGATCTTCGCCGCCTCATGGACGATGGTTGTTGTTTTCATGACGTTTGCTTTCTCTCCGTAATTTCTCAATGTGTGGCATCATCCACCAATTGAGGCATAATTTCGTGATAGGCATTCCGTGCCTGGCTGCTTCGTCCCTGATCAGTACCCAGTCGCTTTGAGTGACCAGTATCGAAATCTGCTGTTTCGGTTCACTCCGTTTTTTTCTTCGCCGCATCAATTGCTCCAAGCCCCGCCTTTGTCTTTTTTGTTGTTCAGTCGAATTCCGATTCCACCACCAGTTCCGGGAAGATCTTCTTCAGTTTCTCCAAGCTGATCGGTACGCCCAACGAATGTGGAGTCTGGATTCGGGGTAGATTCTTGGCAATGATTCCCGTCGAACTAATCCCTTCCCAGTCTTGGACCAGAAAGTACAAGTGGTCTCGAGCATCTTGAACCCGCTGCTCACTCCTTTCTTTCCAGTTTGCGATTATTCATCGTGTACACAACCCGCTGCCAGGTAATCTCCTCGGGCGGCGCGGCCGGGGCGGCCGGGGCGGCGGGTGCCCTGA
>JALWSL010000350.1 GCA_027080405.1 Planctomycetaceae bacterium | reverse complement strand
TTCATCGAGTGCTCCGCCAAACGTCCACCAGCCGCGACTGTAACCCGCTCGGTAACCGTGATGAAGATATTCGCCACAAGATGAGCAAGCTTCAGAGTCTTCGTAAATGGCTGCTCCACACTCGGGACATGAAATCGTTTCTGATTCATCATCATCGTCATTGTAGTCGTCGTCATAATCATCGTCGAAATCGTCGTCGCCCCAGTCGCTTTCTTCGTAATCCATGATTCATTCTGCTATCATCGGTTGAATGTTTGATGAAATCGATCTCCACATTTTCACATTATACTTGCCGGAAGGATTCTCGTCATGCCTGTGATCACAATTCGAGACGATCGTTGTGCCAGCGAAGCGAAAATACTGCCCGAAGTTGGTTTTAATCTGTTTCATTTTTCAACCCGGGTTGCTGGGCTGTTTGTCGATGTGATCGAAGCTGACGACGATTTCGAGCTCGGGAAAACCAATCCGAGTCGCTGTGGAATACCGATTCTGTTCCCCTTTCCAAACCGGATCGCCCATGGACGTTATACCTGGCAGGGAAAAGAGTATGTGATTCCCGAATCGAAAAATAAGGATCACGCGATTCACGGTTTCTGTCTGGATCGTCTCTGGCGAGTTGTCGACCAGGGCGATAATTATGTGACGGGCGAATTTCAACTCAGTAAGGATGCCGCAGACCGACTCGAACTTTGGCCAGCCGATTTTATCATCCAATGTTCCTATCTGCTGAAAGGTTCGACATTGAAATCGCGATTCACCTTTACCAACCCCGATAGCAAACCGCTTCCCTGGGGTTTCGGAACGCATGCGTACTTCAAAATTCCGTTAACACAAAACAGTTCTCCGGAACATGCGGTCGTTTATGTTCCCGCTTACAAACAGTGGCCTCTTGAAAATTTCATCCCGACGGGCGAAACGGTTCCCGTTCCTGAATACGCCAACCTGACCGAAGGCCGGTACTTCACCACGCTGCAAATCGATGATGTCTTGACCGATGTCCGCCCGGGGGAGGAATCACTCGATTGCACAATCGTTGATGAAGCCGCAGGCATCGAAATGGTACAGTCCTGCGATAAGCGTTTTCGTGAACTGGTCGTTTACAAACCGGCTGACCGCAACGCGATATGCATGGAACCGTACACCTGCCCGACCGATGCAATCAATCTGGAGGCCAAGGGGATCCCCTGCGGTTGGGAAACGCTCGCTCCCGGAGAATCATTCAATACCTGGATCGATATCAGCGTAAATCCGGTGATTGCATAGGAATACCGTTTGTTTTCCTGAAACGTTTCCTGTACTGAAATCTTGCGCAAAACTCGCAGGATCTCATTGCTACGGGAAAGAAAAACGTGAACCACGCGACAAAAAGAGCATAAGGTTTTCAAGAGGGCATCACGCAAAAACGTAAAGAAAAACAAAAGAGGGAAGAACAGGGTTTCAACGCGGTCTCATTTGATCTTCCGGGGCTCATCTGTTTGACAGCGCGATCTGGAAAACGCCCGGCCATTTTGCAGATCGGCGTTAATTTATCTTCCTGGGAACTCGGGGGCTTGTCTGTTCTTTATGTTCCTGCGTGGTTGGTTGTTCTTTCTGATTGGTTTTGGCTTTGTCGGTTAAGGGGTCTATCAGCAGAAGCAGGCATAACATGCGTAACATGCAACTGATTTGGAAACATCGATTTTTTTTGGCTGTCCTGTCTTTAACGCTGGTATTAACGCTGGTTGTCCCATCTCTTCAGGCCCCGGCTGCAACGTATTATTCCGATCCACAAACCGGCCATGTTGAAAATGCGGGCACCCGGGCATCCCCCTGGCCCTCTTTGCAAAAAATGATTGAGACGAAACTGCTTCAACGCCTGCAGTCGGGAGACAGACTGCTACTTCGTTCCGGATATCATGGGGTCGCTCGCTTTTCCGGCGAGAATGGGCAGGTGATTACGATCGCCGCCGAGCAGGGACAGACGCCGTTGCTCGGCCGACTCGATCTTCGCTCCGGCACTCGATGGACCATTCGCGGTTTAAGCATCAGCCCCGAACATGGCAGCCTCCGTTACAATGGCGCTATTGTTTCATTGGGCGAATACGGACCATCCAGTGAATTGATTCTTGAAGACTGCTATATTTTCGCAACGTCCCATCCGGAAAAACTGAATGCAGCAGAATGGGTCTCTTTGCATAATGGCATCTTCTTGGGGCGAAATGGTAGCCGATTGATTTCCCGGAACAATTACGTTTTCAACACGCGGCACGCCATTCAATCCGCTGCAATCGATTCGATTGTTGAGGGATGCGTGGTCGAAAACTTTTCCGGTGATGCCATTCGTCTGACGCGAAGTGGTTGCATCGCCCGCTGGAACATTGCAAGAAATGCCTACTGCGACGAAAAGCACGATGGCGACCGCAATCATGATGATCTGTTACAATGCTTCCGATTTGGAAAAGGCTCGGGAGTGCTGAAAAAAATCAGGATCGAGGAAAATCTGCTCATTGGTCATTCCAACCCCAATCAGCCTTTTCCGGGGCAGGTGCAGGGAATCGGCCTGTTTGATGGGCCGCTCGTTGATTTCGCGGTCACAGGAAACGTGATTTCCGTCGACCATTGGCACGGCTTGACATTGGTCGATGCGCAGAATTGTACGATTTCCCAAAACGTGGTTTGGTCCCCAAAGTTGGAAACGTCAAAATTTCGTCCCTGGATTATGCTCGGTTCCAAAAAGCATTTGGCGAAAGGGAATCGCGTAACGGAAAACTTTGCCTGTTCATTCCACCTCGATCAACCCGGCACAAAAGCGTTTGCCAATCAGATATCGAACCAGGCTGTTTTTGAGCAGGCGAAAAAGAAACTGCAGGGGAAAATCATCGAAAAGTTTGAGGTGATCCATCCTGTTGCGCGAAGGAGTCGACTGACCGGAAAGCGGAAAAGAGAGCTTTGATTACATCTGGATCTCTTTGATAAACTTTGCTCCGTACTCCCAGAAGCCATCGTGAACCTGTCTGTCACGAACCAGTTCGCTTTCCATGTACTTGCTGCCAATATTGACAATAACGATGTTGTCGTTGGTTTTGAGTTTCCCGTCGCTGATAAAGCAAATACCTCCCTGGGAGATATTTCTCGTCCAGACCTCCACCATACTTCTGTCCTGGCTTTCACCCGCTTCCTGACACGATTCAGGGATGATGACGGTCAGCTTGGTTACCAGAGATTTGCGCACATGTGCCCGCTTTTGCGTAACGTGTCCACTGAGCCTGTCACTCCAGTTTTGGAGCATGCTGATCACGCGCAAAGCCTGCTTGTCTCTGGTCGTTGTTCCCACACTCATTACCGCAATCCCGTTTGCCTGTCCATTTTAATCCTCATCTCGAAACAATCCGATACCCGGCCGACTCCTGAATTCTTTCCAGAAACCATTGATTGCAAGTTCTGAATAAACCAGATTGGAGACTGTTACCTTGCAACTCCGGTGGAAGTAGGCTGCAGTCAAACATAGCTCGCAGGATGAGCTACGGAGTTGCAATAATTGATGTTTTGCCCTTTTTAGCATGAAAATCGGCTCTTGCCGTGTTCCACCTGAAGGTTTTTGCCTCGCTTTACGGCATTATAAACTGTTGAAAGTGTATGAATTATTCAGGCAAGCTACGTCGGATAGGTGATCGATGCTCGCCCGCAACTGTAATGCGGGCTGCAACAGTATGCGGGATTGTGTCGAAAACTCCGAGGCCGGCTATATCCCAATAAAACTCGAAAAATTTTTCTCCTGCCCGATTTATTAACCTATGCTAGAAATGAATGCCTGAAGCATTTTTCAGGCTGATGAGGGACCGATGGGGCAGAGAAAAGATATATTTTTGCTTTCTCCCAATCGCATGCCTCGCTGGTCTTGTCAGGCTCGTCCCGATGATAAATTCAGAAAATGTGTTAGCTTAGCAGGAGAAAAAACATGTCTTCCGACCCGTGGAGTCGTCCGACAATGGCTGATTTAAGAGCTGTACTTGAAAGTATTGGCCATGAAGAAGTCGACAACAATCGAGCCGTCGAGCGACTTGAACTCTCCGTTCCAGCGGAAATCATTACCTCCCGTGGGAACACAATTTCAGCTGTCACTCGCGAAATCAGCCGGTTTGGCTTGGGGGTTCTGCATCGGGGAGCGATCTCTCCCGGGGAAGTGATCGTCAAAATGGCGAGTGAATCCCGGGAGTTTGAATATCGGGTCGAGATTAAATGGTGTACCCCTTGCGAAAACGGGATGTTTATCAGCGGAGGGGAATTTTTGGGAAAAAACCAACAAGATACCTAGTTAGCCAGTGTTCTTATGGCCACTTTCCGGCTGGAAAATGTTTGAATTCCAGTGAAATCCTCGCTTTTCCGGTAGAAATGATTGACAACTTGCTTGCAGCGTACTTTACTACGCTCATCCCGTTCAGGTCGATGGGGTAAAGAGTCTCTATGGTAAACAATCAAACTTACACTACTGGGAGAACCGCATGGCTGCGAAGCAAGGAAAGCCACTTTCCAAAACTGAAATTCTGAATGCTTTGGTTGAAAAAACAGGGCTTTCTAAAAAAGAGGTGAGCAGTGTTCTGGATGGACTTAGTGAAGTCATCGAGAATAGTTTGAGCAAGAACGGTCCTGGCGTTTTCAATCTGCCTGGCCTGCTTAAAATTCAGGTTCAACGCAAACCGGCGACAAAGGCGACAACCCGTCCGAATCCGTTTAAGCCGGGCGAAATGATGAATGTTGCGGCGAAGCCCGCGCGCAACGTCGTGAAAGTGCGTCCTCTTAAAGCACTTAAAGATATGGTATAGTGGGTTCGCCACCCGGACTCCATTGCTTGGGGAGGCGGGTTCGTGTTATACCGCTTGGCCAGTTGAGTTACTGGAAGTTCGAGACCAAGAGTCCAGAAGAGTTTTATCGCCTGCATACCCTCGGAATTTCTTGCGAGGGTATGTTCTTTTGTTCTGGAGTCGGTGGCGTTTGTTGGCTTGTCTTTCTCTTAACCGGACTGCGATTCGCCTTTGTTTGTCGGTTTTTGGTGGCACAACGCTGCTTTCGTGCTCATCTGTATATTTCGATGCTGCGAGCAAGATTTTGACTTTTTTGTCAAGATTTACAGATTTTTTGTACAAGGGCTTGCCTGCAACCCTTGTGCCAGTATAATCGAAGTGATAAGCGAATTGCTATTTTTACAAAAAAAGCAAGGGGCCTGCCTCGCGTCTTCGCTTTCTGGAGAGTGTACCTATGGAGTAAGAGGAGTTGGCAAGATGCTAGTCCTGTCAAGAAAGAAAAGTGAGAGCATTGTTATCGACGACCGTATTGTCATTACGGTTGTTGATATCCGGGGCGATAAGGTGCGTCTCGGCATTCAGGCTCCCAAAGAAGTCAGCATTCACCGAAGCGAAGTTTACGAGGCGATTAAATCGCAGCTTGAACAGCCTCACGCTACCGATTCGGGGTCGGTTTCAAATTCGATTCCCCAATGACCTAAATTTGCTTTTCTGTCGAATTCTGGTAGCTATTCTCAAGACGGTCGCTTGACTATGCCGAAACGTCTTGTAAATTCTGTCGAACCGGCCCCATCGTCTAGTCTGGCCTAGGACACCGGATTTTCAGTCCGATAACGGGGGTTCAAATCCCCCTGGGGTCAATAATATCTCTGTTCGAGATTTCGGACAGAGATTTTTTTATGCGCTCTGCAAGTTCCATCGATCCGTATGGATATGCCGGGCCTCCTGTTTCAGCCTTCTGGATCTTCTGTCCAACGAATTGTTCTTGTTCGGTAGCAGGTATTCGGTATGCAAGTATCAGTTGCAGCAGCCAGTTTCTGTTCCACTGTTTCAGCCATCGTGCTGGCCTGTCTGGTGATGAGATAGCGATTCAAGCGGTGGTTGCTTCTCAGAGTCGCGCTTGACAGACGGATCGATTGTGCCGCTTGTTCCAGTGAGGCAAACAGCGTCAACAAAAGTGTCCGTAGTGTTGTCACGCTAGAGAGGAGGATGACGCTCTCGTTTCGTTGTTGCTTCTCGCTGGAAATGCGAAAATAAGCGGGTCTTGATGTTAAAAAGGGTTGACAAAAGCACTTTTGAGGG
>JALWSL010000349.1:1367-6086 GCA_027080405.1 Planctomycetaceae bacterium | reverse complement strand
AGAGTGCTTTACATGATTATCAACGTGAGTCACACACTTCGAACGACTCAAAAAATCATTCACACTTTGAAAACTGGAGACACACCATGACAACTCTCATCAACAAACTGTACAACGACGAAGCCGGCTTTATTGTTTCTGCGGAGCTCGTTCTGATTTCAACCATCTGCGTACTCGGCATGATCGTCGGCCTGAGTGAAGTCGCTTTCAATGTCAATCAGGAACTGGAAGATGTCGGTTCTGCCTTCGGAAGTATCAATCAGAACTATCACTACAACGGCACGGCCGGTCTGAAAGGTGGAATCGCCGGAAGCATGTTCAACGACGAATGGGACAACGGCGATGATGCCTGCGACGTCTCCTGCGATGTTGCTCCCACTCCGGAAAGTTACTGATGCAACAGGCCTTTGCCGACCGGTTTACCCAGCCGGTTGAGGTCGAAAGAAAACCTGCTCGATTTTACACATATCAAACTTCCATATACAGAAATGAATCGTCGGTCATGCAGCGCGATCCCGGTGAGAAAGCCGGGTCGCCTGTGCAGGAAACGCTCCGGCATTTTGTCAAGGCAGCTTTCCCTCAATCAACCTGACACCACCAGACTTTCCCGACGTTCCATTTCTTTTACAAATCATTTCGAGGGCTGCCCCTCGGTCTGTGAGGTGAACCATCATTAACAAGATAGCCGGCACAAGTCATCAGGTCTTTCCGTTCGAACCTGCTTGGCTGGTATGGAAATTTAGGGAAAAGGAAAAGGTATCATGAGTGTATTTCATGCGTTATGGCACGATGAAGCGGGCTTTATCGTCTCTGCCGAACTGGTACTCGTGGCAACAATCTGTGTTCTCGGACTGATTGTTGGACTCTCTGAAGTTTCGTGGGGATTAAACGAAGAGCTGGAAGATGTCGGTTCCGCTTTTGGATCGGTCAACCAGAGTTTTTCCTATCGTGGAGCTTACGGGCACAAAGGAATCATGGCCGGTAGCTACTTCGGCGACGAATACGACTATTGCGATGGTCAGTGGGATATCGCTTGCGACAGTGTCCCACAACCGGAAAATAGCGGATTCAACAACTATAACAACAGTAACCGCTAATGAACTCATCCGTTATGCGAATCATCCGCTGCGGAAAAAGAACATTCAGTGTGAATGCACTGATAACCGGGTGTGAATGATTGAAACAGGATGGTTGGCCGCAATGGCTCAGCCATCCTGTTTATCTTTGCGCATCCAGCATTGTCTGCCGCATCAGCAAAACCATTTCGACAGCCTGAATTCTCCGGGCAATTATTTCCTGCCTCGAACCCGCCTTGCAGCGGCTGCAATAGTCGACAAACGCAAACGGATCCCACGTCTTGATCGAAGCAAATTCCTCTGAAATCGCTTGGGCATACCGAAGAAGCTGATCGAACACCGGAGAAGCTCCCACATGCCTGAACCAGTATTTGGAATTCGAATAGTCCGGTTCCCGTCGGTGCATGATGGCGTGCCAGTAATCCGCTCCCAGATGACGGCCCTGGTGCTGGGCCTGCTGTGAACAGTGGTGTGATTCCTCCAACGCATCGTACCATTGAAACAGCCCCGCCTTCAGTGCGGTGAAATCAGGAGAGAGCCGATCATAACTGGCTGGCAATAATTCTTCCAGATTTCGGATCGGCCGCATGAGCTGTTCCAGTTCCGCCCGCTGTTTCGTCGGCACAAGTTCGGGCAGATCGATCGAACAATCTTCCCAATCGATCTCCTGGCTGGCCTCTGCGACTGATTCGCCCCAATTCAATCTGGCGAGCAGTTCATATGTCGAACGGCTTTTCTCCAAGGCAGATCGAAAGACCTGAGAAGGAGCCAAAACACTCCCGGCTTTCCACAACGGGAGCCAAAGCGAAGCCATCGTTCCTCCCAATGTCTGCATAGTGAAATCGGCAAACGACCCGGGAGACTTTGCCAACCAGGCGGTGGCTCCTTTTTCCTGAATCACCTTGAGGAACTCGGGCGACGGAATCTGCCGCGCATCTGCCATCGTTTCCGTCAACAGGAACCACTCGGCATCAGATTGCTCGACCGATTGCGAAAATGAATCCAGATTTTCGATCTCTCCAATCGAATCGCAAGGGATACCACGCTCATTCAAGCAGACAGAATCTGCACAACCGCTGGTAATAATATGCAATGTAGACATGAAACTGACGCCGTCCTTTTACTGATATCGGCCGCTTTCTTGACGAGAAGCAGCAGTCATTCGCACTGATGAGCGACCGGTAAATATTTGCATGTATTTCGATGACCGAGTCTCGCCAACCTCACTCCATGCCGATCGATTTCAGGGGATTGATCCGGACAAGTTGATCGATTTCATCCTCACTCAAGCCGATTTCTTTCAGATTGAGAACCATTTTTTTCAGCGGACAGGCAGAGCCGACAAAATGGCTGCGGTCTTCGGCCCAGGGAACAAGATCTTCTTCGATAATCACTTCCTGATCTGCCAATCGGTAACGCCCCGGCCCCAGGCCGGTTGCACTGATGGCATCGGACACGACGCAACACCGCTCGACACCGGCACAGGCGAGATAATTTTTCAGGGCAAATAGAGGAACATGGGCACCATCGGCAATCAGCCCCAGCCAGAGATGGTCGGCCAGTGATAACGCCCGTTGGATGATGTTATCGTGCCGGTGCATCTGTTGTGGGCAACCATTGCCCAGGTGAGTGAACATGGTCAGGCCGGCGTCGATCCCCTGCTTCAACTGATCCAGTGAGGGATTGCAATGCCCCGCGGAAACAACAATCCCCTGATCGGCAAGCCAGCTTGTCACTTTGGCCCCGGGATCCTGTTCCGGAGCAAGGGTGAAGATCTTTGTCAATCCTCCCGCTGCATCGAGCAGCCGTCCGGCCAGATCGGTGTTCGCCTGACATGCGTGTTCAGGAGGATGGGCTCCGATGTAACCATCCAATGGCGAAAGAAAAGGGCCTTCGATATGAATCCCCGCAATCATTTTTTCGATGACCGGATCGGCCTCGCGGCACTCGACAATCCTGGCCAGTCGATGACACATCGCATCGTGATCGGCGGTGATAATAGTAGCCAGCACGCCACTGACACCATCCTGTTGAAGCACCTCGCAGGCATGCTTCATTTTTTCCACAGTCAGGTCATCGCCATTGAAATCAACGCCAACGTATCCGTTAAGTTGTAAATCAAACATGCTATTTCTTCCAATACCCGGACAGGCCCTTCTTTTTTTTCGAGTCTTGTTTTTGATCTTGCCTGTCAATCTTTTTTCAGTTCAGATGATAAGCGGAAAATGTGCCTCTGCTTCATTGCTGCTCCGCCTGGACTTTTTTCAGCAGGGCTGAAAGGCGACGGACAATCTCCGGATGCTCGTTCCAAAGGTTCTTTGTTTCTGAAGGATCCTCTTCGATGTTGTAGAGTTGACCGGTAGGTTCGCCCTGGGACGGAGTGATATCCCGCGGATAGGTGAAGCCGCCCGAACCGCGTTTGGGAATCATTTTCCAGGCCCCCTGCCGGATGGCAAAATGCCCCCACAATGAATGATGAACCGCATAGTCACGCAGTGGTTTGTCCCTCTTTTCACCCAGCAAAGCAGGCAGAATATTCCGGCTATCCTCCCCTGCCCCGGCAGGTAATCTCGTTTGGGTGATCGCGGCACAGGTCGCGATCAGATCCGTCAGTTCAATCAGCTCATCACTCGAAGTTCCGGCCGGAATCCTGTTCGGCCAGCTTGCAATAAAGGGAACGCGATGCCCACCTTCCCAGATATCCGCTTTGGTACCGCGCAGAAATGCATTTCCCTGATGCCCGCGTTCTTTAACATACCTGGCCCGACGATTCAGTCGGTAATATTTCAGGTCATCCGCTTCCTGCGGCGTCCACCAGTGGTACAGTCCCCCGTTATCGGATGTGAAAATGATCAACGTGTTTTCTATCAGGCCGGTTCGCTTGAGGGTCTCGACGATTGCACCAACACAGGCGTCAACTTCGAGAACGAAATCGCCGTACTCGCCTGCCTCACTTTTACCGTGGTATTCATGATTGGGAACCAGCGGCAAATGCGGAGCGGTCAGCGGAAAATACAAAAAGAAAGGATGGGAGGCATCCTCTGCCTGCGATTCAATATAACGGATCGCTTCACCCATCAGTCTTGGCATCACGGCGGAGATGGTGAAATCCGCCGAGCGAACTCCCTTGTCGACCGAGAGAAATTCCGTGGCAATTCTCTCTGTAGGAATTGTCGGAATCACGTAAGGATGGTCGTTCTCAATAAAACAGAACGGTGACATATTCAGCGAAGCGGAAATGCCGAAGTACGAATCGAAGCCGCGAGCAACAGGCCCTCCCGAAATCGACTGTGTATAATCGACATCATCTCCGACCCGAGGTGGGATTTTGCGATCGATCGAAACAGCGGGAACGGGTTGCCCTTTTTTATCGGTCCACTGCATCCCCAGGTGCCACTTGCCAACGCAGGCGGTACTGTAGCCAGCCTGTTTTAACAGTGCGGGCACTGTCAGACGACTCTTTTCAATTAAAGGAGGATCGAGCCCGTCGAGTACACGATATTTCAACCGGGTTCGCCAGCAGTAACGCCCGGTCAGAATCCCGTAACGGGTCGGCGTACAGACGGCGGAAGGCGTGTGGGCGTCGGTGAATCGCCTCCCCTTTTCTGCCAGGCGATCGATGTGCTTGGTTCTGATTTTCGAC
>JALWSL010000349.1:0-1357 GCA_027080405.1 Planctomycetaceae bacterium | reverse complement strand
AACCGGCAACGGGCAACGCAGTAAAACAAAGTGAGAAAAACAGAATGGGTGGAAATACCAGCCGATAGAAAGAATTCGGAACATCCGGGACAAACATCGTTAAGGCCATCCAATACGTTCCTTTCGTTGCTGGGACTGCTTCCGTTATCCTCATCGAGTGAGTCTACAAAGATAACCGCAGGACTGCCACCGTTCAATTCTCAATCGCCAGGCCGTTGAACGCGCCTGTCCATACTTTGAAACATGCCCGCCTTTCATCTGGGAAAGCGGGAAAGTGTTCTCTGGCGAGCGGCTTGTCAATTCGCCATAATGCGTTTTGAAAATTGGGGGCTCCATGGAATTCGAATTGATTGAACGACTCAAATCGTCTCTTCCTCGCCGTTCGAGTACACGGCTGGGAATCGGGGACGATTGCGCGATCCTCACCGAACCGAGCGGATTCGATCAGTTGGTTACGACCGATATGCTGCTTGATGGTGTCCATTTTATTTACGATGCCGACAGGGAAAACGCCCAATCATTGGATCTGATCGCAAGAAAATCGATTGCAGTCAGTCTCTCTGATATCGCAGCGATGGGGGGAGAACCGCGAACCGCTTTTTTGGCTCTGGCGATCCCGCGTTCCTGGAACATCGAGCAGGCCAACAGGCTTGTTGATTGTTTCGCCAGGGCGGCAGATGAATTTCAAATTGATTTAGCAGGAGGCGATACAACATGCTGGGATCACCTTCTGGCGATCGACGTGACCGTTCTCGGAAGAGTTCGAAAATCAAGGGCGATTCGTCGCGATGGGGCTCAAGCGGGTGATTTCATCTGCGTTTCCGGCGCGTTGGGAGGCTCTCTTTCAGGAAAACATTTGACGTTCACCCCCCGAATCCGATTGGGACAATGGTTGGCAGAACAGGGCAGCGTTCACGCCATGATCGATATCAGCGACGGACTTCTGGCCGATCTGGGACATATCCTCCGGCAAAGCGATGTCGGGGCAGAACTGTTTTCCGAACAGATACCGATTTCAAAACAGGCCACAGCCCTATCCGACGGCAAATCTCCACTGGAACACGCACTGACAGATGGCGAAGACTTCGAACTGCTCTGGACGATGTCGGAACCGGCGTACAGAAAGTTGAAGCAGCAACAGGAAGATTTCATTGAGGTATATCACATCGGCCACATCACCCGGGAAAGAGGATGTTTTCTGATCGACAAACAGGGAAACAGAGAACAGCGAAGCGGCGACGGCTATGTGCATCGACTGGGATAAGCGAATAAACGCTCCTTCCGAAACGCCTATTGAACCTGTTCAAGAACCTGCTCAACAAGTTCGTATGTTTCTCTCAACGGCAAGCCGATAATG
>JALWSL010000348.1 GCA_027080405.1 Planctomycetaceae bacterium | reverse complement strand
GTACCGATCAATGCGTGTCGCATCACATGCGTCGGCAAGGCGACCAGTTGCCCTCCCAGCAGAATCAGGACAATGAGGTAACTTTCGGCATATCCGTCACCAATCCAGACACGAATCATCAAATCGCTGAAAAAATACGCCCCGATAAACGCAGAACAGACAAGCAGAAACGCGATACCAAACCCCTGGCTGATCAGTTTTTTCAAGTCGTCATTCTGTTTCAGCGAATGTAATTGCCCCGCTTTGGGCAGGAAAACATAGCCGATCTGCAACACTGGTATGCGAACCATGTCACACAGGCGAAACGCAATGTAATAAGGGACAACCGCGACAGGGCCGAGAAAATAACCGATGATGATGGTGTCGGTCATGTAGATGATCTGTTCTGCAATCAACGATAAAAACGTGAACAGGCTGAACGAGAAACATTTTTTGTAGACGCTTTTTTTCAGATCGCTGAATCGCATTCTGAGTGTCGGAATGAGCCGAAACGCCATGACCGCCATCGCCACATTCTCGAAGATCGTCAATCCCAGAAAAATGCTGGCCAATGTTACCAGACCATAAGTCGATCTCAGAAACAGCAGTGTCAACACCAGTCGGGAAATATTGACGACGATAACGATCCCCCGTTCGATATCGAACCGCTGAATTCCCATTAACAGGCCGCCAAAGGAACTCCCGCCGATCGAAAAAGCAGCGTTTAACGCCAGCAGTAAAATGGCGACTTGCACTTCGGTGATCGATTGCCCGGGCCAATCGTAAACCGATGGAGCAATCAACGCAAAAATGATACCAATCAACAGGGCCACGCAGGCAGAACCGCAGTAAACCGAGGTGATGCAACTAGCCGTGCGATTCAGTTCGCCCCAGTTCCGTTCTGCCTGATACTTCGAAGTAAAGCGGGAAATCGCGTCGCCAAAGCCGAGATAGAGCAGTCCGGTCTGTCCTGCAATGGAATTGAGAAACAGCCACGTTCCGTACGTACCATCCCCCACGGTATGCAGGATGTACGGCATCAAAAAGAAGCCGATCCCCAGCGTTACCGCATGAGCGAGCCAACTGATCAGGACATTGACTTTGACGGACACGAAGAAACCTTTTTAACCAAATCTTGCAAACATTTTGGTTGCTGCAAACATGGCAATAAAAACCAACGCGCTACAGGCGACCCATTTTTGGAAAAGCTGTTTATCAAGAGACAGAACCGGACGCATCGGATACAGATAAATACCGACCAGATTCAAATACGCTGCCGAGAGCCCCACGATCGTGTAAGTAGGAGTCGGATAACAGCGGGACAACGAGAGAAACCCCGCACACCACGCCGCCAGAACCGCCGACAGATATGGCCGAAAGTGGATCAAACTGGCATCGTAAATTTTTTCCCGATCATTTTTCAGCCGATACAGCCCGTAACCGGCAAAGAAAAAACAGCCGACGAAGAATGTGCCACCAAACAGGCCCAACTCGACAAACGCATGTACGTAAGAATTATGAGCAACGTAATTTGCCAAATCCTGATACATCCCTTCGCCAATCCCAAACAGAATTTTCGGCGATTGGATCGCTGCAAAACCTTCGGCCCACAATCGAATCCGCTGTTGGCCCGTTCCGCTGGAAACGTCGATACTCGCCATTCGCCCCAACATCAGCGGAGCAACAAGCACGCCCATCGAAATGGCCGCGATGGCAAACGCCCGGCCGTATTTCATCATTAGAAAGGCCATGGTCGCCGCCCCGGCTGCAATCAGCCCGCCACGCGAATGCGTATCCCACATCGCCAGCATTAAAATCGGAAACGGGATCAGCCACAGTTCACGCGTCATTCCCCAACTGCGATCGGCCAATTGGGACAGGCTCAAAACACCGGTTGTAATAATCAACAGGGAAAGGTCATTCGGATCGTGGAACATCCCGATTCCACATAGGCGGATCAGAAAAATTTCCTTGCCTCCCGGCAAATAACCAATTCGCTCTTTAATGTGTGTTAATGATTCTACCTGAAAGAAATCGTGGTAATCCCCCACACTGATGGCGATGCAGCTTGTTCCGCACAAGATCAAACTGACAACGAAAACCTGTAATCGTTTCGGCGTGTTGACCGTCGAAACCAATACCAGATAATAGATGACGGTTTTGAACATCGAGAACATCCCTTTGGTCGCTCCGCCCAGGTAACCGTTTGAAAGGTGTGAAATACCGACTGCAGCCAGAACGCCGAGCACACACAAAGTGATCGGTTGCCCCAAAAGCGACGCTTTGGAAAGATGCGTCTGAATCTGTTTGTAGGAAAACAGAGCTGAAAGGAGAATCAGATAGACGTAAATCTGCACACCTTCCAATGCGGGAAAAATTTCCCACGGACGAATATAAATCGTCGCATTGGCAAACAGGAAAATAATGAATCCAATTTGTGAAGGCGTCACTTTCATACGATAAACCGTCTCCGGCAGCATGGGGAGTAATCAGAAGAACGACTCCTGACTATTTCCTGACCCTTTTCCCCTCTTGCAAGTTCTGTTTTTGAGCATTGTGCCAATGATGCGAAACAATCCCGGCGCAGACTCCTTCCAGCATTGTTCACTTTTTCAACCATAGGTCAACAAGTTCTCTGCTGCATTATGTTTACAAAAACCAACACCCGTTTCTGCAGCGAGCCGGAACCGATCTGAACGATTAATCCCGCTCTGTCGATTACACTGGTCATGCAGGCAGTGAAACGAGACAGTGAATTCTGAGAATGCTCCTGCATTTGCCATCAAACTCAGCCAGCAAGTATCGATGAACGGCACGAGATTCGTCGTCCCCCTCCGATGTTCCTTTGGTTGTCACGGCTCAGGGCAATCTCCCGCCAGGAGAACAGGGACATGAACATAAATGGGTACGTGCGTTCTCATGGTTGTTTCCTGCTCGATATGATTCGAATTTCTCAAAAATATTCCTCTTTACCTGAGCAGGATTACATGTTTTTTGCTTGCGAGTCGGTCATTTGTTAACGACTAATATGTGGATAAAATTGTCATTTTGTCCGAATAGGTGGCATTGCGGGGCGGAAAATACCTATAATACAGCCGAGGCAGAGGTTTCGAATTATTCAATCGCTGGGAGTACGATTGAGATGCCCAAAGCAATAGAGCATCCGTTTGTTTCGGCTGGGGATTTTTCAACTTCCCGCAAGAGCGGACAAAAAATGCGGGACGTCCCTCTGGCAGGTCATGCAGAAAATTTGAGCCCACTTCAAAATATTGGTGTTTGGGGCACTTCCCTGGGCTTTCATTTTCTGATTTTGCTGTTTTGTTCCCTGATCTACATTACGATCGATAATCGTCAGGATTTTGTTTCTGTCAGCACTTTTGTTTCGCCTCTTGAGCAGGAAGTCGTACTGACCGAGTCTCCCCAGGAATTGGACGACTGGAATGTCAATGTCGATGCCCCTGTTTCGTTGACACCGACCAAAACGGTTGTCGAGCCGACATCAACGCCGGAAGCTGCCAAAGACCCGATGACTGAAATGGAAGTGGACGATGCTTCCGATCCGCTGTCGGTCGCGTTGGATTCGATGGATCTGGATGCGAACGTAGAAGGCATTGAAGGAGATTTTGCCAACACGGAAGGCGACGCCGGTTCGGTTGATCGTATCACACTTGAAATTCTCAACCGACTTGAAAAGGGGAAAGTGCTGGTTGTCTGGCTGATGGATGCTTCTGAAAGTTTAACGGCCCGGCGCGAACAGGTGATCAAAAGATTTGAGCGAATTTACAAAGAACTGGATGAGCTGGACGACAATAAGGCAGAACCACTTTTAACCAGTGTCGTTTCTTTCGGGGAAAAATCAAAACTGATGACGCCCCAGCCAACCGCCGATTTTGAAGAGGTGATGCAGGCTGTCAAAAAAATGCCGACAGACGAAACGGGCATTGAGAACGTTTTTGCTGCTGTCCAGACAGCCGCCCGCGAATATCGAAAACTTCAGAAAAAAGGGTATCAGGTGATGCTCGTTGTCCTCACAGACGAAAGTGGCAACGATGTCGCCTTGCTCGATAAGACAATCCAGGAAGTAAAACGCAACAAAATGTCTGTCTATGTGATGGGGCCGGTTTCGCCGTTCGGACGCAGCGAAATGCGAGTGAAATGGGTTGATAACGAAACAGAGGAAGTGCTGCGGTTACCCGTGGAGCGAGGGCCAGAATCGGTTGCGATCGAAACTGTAAACGTTCCTGTTTGGATTCCCGAATTGAGAGAACAGGTTATTTCCTCCGGATTTGGACCGTACGCATTGGCCCGTTTGACACGCGAAAGCAACGGCATCTATTTCATGCACGACGATGGCAACATCGACGGCCCGAAGATTGATATTCTGGATATGCTTGATCACACTCCCGATTATCTCTCTCCGGTTGAGTACAACAAACTGGTCGATAAAAGTCCGATTCGTAAAACGATCCTGCTTATCGCGAAGTCGTCCTGGCAGGCTTCTCACATGCAACCGAAGTTGAAGTTTCCAGAGGGAGGAATTCAATTCGATATTCGTGATGAACTCCGTAATGTGCAGAAGATCGACGAATTCCTGAATCGGGCCATTTATGACTTGAGGGCCGTTGAAAGTTATCGCTCAAAAGAGACTTCCGAACGCTGGCAGGCACATTACGATTTGTTGATGGGACAACTTCTCGCAAATCGCATCCGTTTGACAAACAGCATTCCCCTACTCAATGAGATGTACGCTCACCCGAAAGTCTGCCAGGAGGGAACCACCAATGCCTGGGAATTGGCAGGAGTGGAAGGGACAGCGTTGATTGATCTGAGTCAGTCTCTCTCGCAAAATGAACAACAAAAGCAGGATCAAACTTCGGCCAAAAAGAGAAACGGCAAAAAGAGGAAACACGCTCGGGCCGCCACTGCGGATTCCTCAATAGATGAAGAGGCCGAGTTGGCGCTGAAGTATCTTCAGCGTGTTGTCACAGCTCATCCCGGAACTCCCTGGGCAGCTATCGCGCAGAAGGAATTGAACTATCCGCTGCAATTGAAGTGGCAGGAAGCGTTCGTCATTCCTCCCAAGGGCGAAAAACTTCCTTGGGACAAAGTACCTCTTTCTGCCATGACGGAAAAACAGAAGGAAGCAAAGAAGAAGTTCGAACGCTTTCTGAGGGAAAAGAAGAAAAAGGAAGAATTGAAAGAAAAACGGGAGAAAGCCAACCCCGGCAAAAAGAAAAAAATTCCCAAACTGTAAAACTGCTGCTTTCCCTGTTCAGATCAAAAAATGGAAAAACCTCTCCATTCGCTTTCGTGGGACCGATTCATGGGGCGTGCTGCGGGCCGTTCGGTGTCGGATTCGGTTTGAGAACTGGTAACATCTCCCGTTGCTGTCTATAATGCCCTGTACGTCCCGGGAAGATGATGTAAAACCGCAGGTCAGGCCTTTCAGCTTTGACGGTGTGGCCCTGTGCTACCAACGGTTAAAGTTTACGAACGGTACGAAAACTTTTGAAAATCGCATTGTGGTTACGGCGGTCAGGACAGACCAGCCGTGCTGGGTGTCCCTGTGTCACGGATCGGGAATCAGTCGATCTCCAACGAATAAAGAGTTTCAGCATGGCCAGCCGACAGAGTGAATCTGTTTTGGATATTACGGATCAGGGAATACGCGATCTGGTTGAGCGTTACAGCACGCGCGGCCCCCGGTACACGTCCTATCCGACCGCACCACAATGGACCGATGCTGTCGATTCGAATGTCTATCGGGACGTGTTGCGCAACCATACTTCCCCGGCCCCCATTGCGCTCTACGCGCACATTCCATTTTGCAGAAGATTGTGCCTGTACTGTGCGTGCAATGTTCGCATCACCGGAAAACAGACTCTTGTTGAGCGCTACCTCGAGGCGATCAAAAAGGAAACCGAAACAGCAGCCGGGTTGTTGACGAATCGCCCCCGCCTGGCACAAATGCACTTCGGCGGAGGAACCCCCACTTTTCTCACGCCCGACCAACTGGCAGGTGTGATCGATACGTTCGATTCCCACTTCGAAAGCGTTCCCGGCGCGGAACGTTCCATCGAGGTTGATCCGCGCGTAACGACTGTCGAACAT
>JALWSL010000347.1 GCA_027080405.1 Planctomycetaceae bacterium | reverse complement strand
TTGAAACTGCTGCCGACGATGACGGGGTAATCGGTCGCGGCTTCCCTGGCAACGGGCAGGTCTACAAAGCCTGCGTCCTGTCCTGATCCGGGATGGATCGAAGTTTCTGCCAGTAGCCCCCAAATTTCTGCTTTCATGATCTCTCCTGTTGATAGATGTTAAGTTGCTGTGAATTAACTTTGTTTCGGTTATGTGATTGATTTGCCGGGGAATGCGAAGCCGTATCCGTAGGCGGTTCTGATGCTGTCTCCAAGTAGCAGCGGGCCATTTTGTTTCAGCGGTTCCTCCAGCCACCAGACAGCTCCCGCAGGAACATAAGGCTGCATCGGCAGTGGCCCCCTTTTCCCTTCCCGTGAATCCCAGCCGCCGATTTTTACCGGACGATCATATAAGGCCGTTTTCACTTTTCCTGAAAGAGCGGAGTTTAATTGGCCAGCATCATCCTGTGGATTTGCACCGTACCAGGGAGAAGCTGAAAAACGGGCCGGCGTGGCAAGGATCAACATGTCGCAGTTATCCGCCTCCGCTCTCGGCAACAGGGAAGAAGCCTCAAACAGTTCACAAGCTGCCAAGCGTGATTCCCCTCCCAAGGGAAAGTATGCCGGGAGTTTCCATCCTTCCGGCAGCCCACTGATTCCCATTGCCAGCGAGACACCTTTTTTGAGCCTGACGTATTGGGGGCTGTATAATGCCCCCTTTTTTGCGGTGCGAGTTTCCACTTCCCGCTCCAACCCCACTCGTGCTTCCAGTTGGAACAGACCGTTTCGATGATGCGTCTGGCTCTCATCCGGGAACTGACCATTCAAAATCCGGTTCATTCCGGATGACGTCACAAAAAAACTATCAGGAGACTTAGGGCGATCTTCGTCATCCCTTTTCCTCCTGGTGACAACGGGAAGATGAACCTTTCCCAAATCGCAACAGATTTTCTCTGTTGAAGGTTGCAAAACTGAAACAGTCTGGAACTTCTTCCTTGAATTTTTGTCCGATACTTCTTTTCCCAGCAGATGTCCCGGTGCAGGAAACAGCAGTTCGTTTTCCTTCATTAGAAACGGACCGCAAAAGCTGAGTTTTCCCAAATTTTCAAAACCATCACCCAGGACAGACTTGAGCGAATCATCCCAGCTTTTGTTGTATTCTTTCCATCCCTGCTCTCTTGCCAACGCCGCCCGTATAGCTCCCACGACGGTCGAAGCATGTGGCGGGAAAAGCGATTCGAGATCGCTTTGATCCTCGCCCAGATTCGACGGTCTGCCATCGCGAAAGAACCAGGCATCGGTCGGCTCCAGTTTGTGCCACTGCATGTTATTCATGTCCATCGAATTTCCCTTCCTTCACCTGTTTCAAGAATCGGGCCACCCGCCAACCGTCAAAGCTGAACGATTTTTTGTCGGGTTTCACATTTCGGTTTTCATCTCTTGTCCATTGATGACTCAGGGCAATCAACGGTGTTACCAGTTCATTGATATCCTTGTCAGATTTGTCTTTGAGGTCTCTTATTGTCGCGCTTCTGAAAAGTTCCGAGTTGGCAATCGCGACCAGCAAGTCTTCGCCAATATCGATCTGTCCGAATTCGCCGGGCGTTTCAATTGGCTTGGCAAACAGTTTGGAATACTGTTCTCGCAAGTGGTAAAGATAGGAAGCGTTGAATTCCAGTTTTTCGTCGTTGCTAGAAGTGCCGAATCGGTCGATGATTGTATCGAGGCGCTCGAATCCATCGGAGCTATACTCTCCCTGCTCATTTTTCTTTCCAAGCACAGCTTTCCACGGTGCAGACCATACCGCCTGCAAGCCGGAACCCTGAATAATACCAATCGCCAATGAGTCCCGTCCGGTACGCTACTTGGCGATGTCGTCCAGTAAATGGTGAGCTGTCTCCAACACCTGCCTCAACGGATACTTCCAGTGGGCATAAATGATCGCGCCGGATAGCGTTGCCTGTTCGATCCTGCCGAAGCTCTCATTATATTTTTTGCTCAAGTCGTCCGCTGCTTTTAGCGCGTCTTGAGCGGGTAAAATGGCAAGCACATCGTCACCCCCTGCGTAGATCGTGCGACCATCGTATTTCTTCACAATATCATCAACCTGTTCTGCAAAGCGGTTCAATCCCTCGCTCACTTTTGCAGGGTCTCCCAAACTGCTGACCAGCTTCCCCATGGAATCGCCATCCATCAAAAGTAATGCGTAATAGGGGACCGGTTTTGTATCAGCTGCCTTGTAAAGGTCTTTCAATTCCTGACGCAAATTATTGACTATCTCATCTCGGTTTTCCTTTTCCTGTCCCGGTTCGTCCTGTTGAATTGCAGTAGCAAACCAGGCCAGCCCATCGATGCCTGCCCATTCGCCAATCTGCCTGGCGGCGTCTCCCTCACTTTGTTTATAGCCAGCCTCTTTTGCCAAACTTGAATAAGCTGTTGCTTTTTCAAGTCCCTTTCCATTCAGCGATTTCAACCAGGGCAGAGCAGCAATAAACGCGGTCGAGGGCCAGGAAACCTGTCGCAATTCTTTTGATGCGTTCCCTCCCAACACGTCCCCAATGACGCGAGGAAAAAGACGTTTGACCAACGCGATCGCACAGTGGCGTTCGCCTTCCTTGATATCGAAGGGGTCCAATTCTTCTCGTAATGAGTTCCAGAATTCCTTCTGTTGATTGCCTTTTGTGTAGCCCGAAATTTCCTGCCAGTTGCCCATCAGCGAGCATTTGGTTCCTTCTTCTTCAGTCGTGTTCACATTGCGAATATTTTTCCGGGCAGCCGTCAGACTGGTGAGAGTATCTGCTTCCTCCTCCGGCGTGCCGATGACCCAGGAAATTTCCCAAAAGTTATTGACCTGCCGCTCCCAGATTTCCCGTGTGCCACTTCCTTCACCTTCAACCGGTGCAACGTATTTATGATACACGAGTTCTGCAACTTCGCTCCATCTTTTGTTGAAAGCCTCGGTCGCTTTGACCGCGGCTTGTTTTGCCTGTTCTTCCGAATCAAATTCCAATTCGAATCGATTCGGCATCCCGCCGATCGGCGTTTTTAGCGAAGTGATCTTCCCGGCGTCATCTCCTCGAAAGGGAATAACCGCCTTTCCTTCGCATTGTCCCTGCGCATTGCAATTTTCTGCAGCAGCGAGTGCCGCTTCCGCCAAATGGGAAAGTAGCCAACTCCCCGCCCACAAGTCCCGTGTTCTCCTTGCCTGCGAAACAAAGCCCTGCACCGGGCCAATAGTGAATGACAAGTGTGATTTTGTTGAATTATCCAAGAGATACCTCCTCTGCTCGTAAACTGTTCTGCACTTTCTTCGTTCCTCCATTTTTTCCGGTCAATCGGTCAAGGTAACCATTGATTGGATTCCAGAATTCCTCACTCGAGTCCAGTGGGACAGTATTGCCAAATGCTCTGATCTTCTCATTTTCAGGAAGAAATTGAGAGGGGAGAAAAACTGCAACTCCAACAGGGCTATCCTGTTCATCAATTTGATGTATGTGCAAAAAGAGGGGACTCGCTCTTCGTTCGAGGTCGCGGTTTGCGGGAGCAACAGATTTGGAGTCGCCTTTTCCATAATTGTGAGGCAAGCCGAAGGCGATGCGTCTAGGGTGCCTAATGGAAACTTTCATCTCCTTGCTGAGGTCGTGGTCTTCCTTGAAGTTTTCTTCACGTTCCCTGTCAATCACTTTTCCGCGATTTCCCCAGCTTCGATAATAAACCTGTTCTCTTCCTAATTGGTCAAGAAGTTCGACCACACTGGCTTTCTCGGATTTGACAAGCAGAACCCGTGACTGTTTACTCCAGGCTGTCCACTGTGACTGCCCGTCTTTCAAAGAACTTGTCATCTCCATGATTCGCTCGCCGGGGCAAGTTGCCAGTTCTCTGGTTTGATTGTCAACTTTCAATTCCGTCAAAGTCAAACTGCCGAATCCTTTACGAGACTTGCTTCCCAGCCCACCAACCGTGCCCAACATAACGAGGGCATTTTCAACCTGCTGTTTTTGTTCCTCATTGAGAAGCGGGGAGAGTCGCAATTGCACGGTAAAAGTTCCGCCAGGAATCATGGGACGCGTGAGTTGTCCCGCCTTTTTCCCGGTTTTACTCGAGGAAAAAGCTTCCATCACGCCGTAACCCAGATAATGCGCTCCTTTCAGTCTTCCGCTTTCCCAAACTTCGCCTGTATTCACCTGTGACAGTAGATTTTCACTGGTGATCCTCATGCTTACTTTTGACTTTCCCACTTTCTGGTCACTCGAACCGAACAGGGCGGCTTCGCGTTTGTGCAGATCGGCAACGCCATCGACCTTTCCCCACATCAGGGAACGCCACCAGAACCGTAAGGCTCCCTTGAAACTTGCCAGACGTAATTCCGCTTTTGTCGGATCGCCCCCACTGCAAAACATCGGCGTGACAATACGATACGTCGCCTCGATGGTTGTAAAGTTTTTGTTCATGTTCCCGATAATCCTCACTTTGAAGGAAATGATGTTGGTAATTGAACGGGCATTTTTTTTATTCCGGACTCTTTTGCTTGAGTTTCAAGCAATGGGAAAAGTCCTTCTTCCATCCAATGATGAAAACGTTTCCAATCGCTCTCACTGACAGGGGTATAGCCGTGTGCCAGAATCGATTCGTTCCTCATCGTCAGGTAGCTGGTCATTTTTCTGCCATTTTCTTTGGCAAAATTCCTGGTTGCTTCGTTTCCGTGCGTTTCGAGCAACGCCCATGCCTGCATGAGCCCCGCTTTCAGGATTCCATCTTTATTTGGATGAATGACCAGAGAGTCGGGGACTTTGTCTTCAGGAACATTTCCGGTGTCGATATCAGCATCGCGCCTGAGGAGCCACTGGGCTGTCCACTCCAATAACCGATAGGCACGGCCGACTGCATCATCGAAGAGTTGCCGCTCTGCGCGACGAAGCATGTTCAACTTCAGATCCAGCAACCTGCTGGGTTCCTGTTTTTTGTCGCCGTCAAAAGTCAGAAATCTCAGTGCTGAGATATGTTCTACGAATTTACTTCGTTGAGGCTCAAGTAAGCGGTAGGCCTCTTCGTGATTAAATCGGTCCCACGCGGCAAATGCCCGACTGGCCGCCAGTGAATCGATGTACGTGGAACGGAGTTCGTCTGACACCGGAGCGGTTATGTTTTCAAGGGCCACAACCGATTCGGAATAACCAAAATGGCTCCATGGAGCCATTGCAATGTTCCACTGATTCCCGAATCGAATTCTTTCAACATTTGCAGGAAGGGAGATTTGTGTTCCGTCAACAACCTTGTCAAGGTTTGATCGCTTGCCAGAAACGAGGAAGGGTTCAATGCGGTCGTATTCCAAGCTGGACAAGAGAAGCCCAGCAGTCATACTTTTGGTTCCCCCGGTGTAGTCCGAGATGATCGTTGCATCTGGATACTTGCTGATCAGTGTTTCAAAAAGGGAGCAGCATTTATGGTGGACTTCATCTGGATTGTCGGAAGGAACAATCAGGCACTCATAGGTTCCCTCTTCCAGTTTTGCTTGCGTCGGGATATTGGGTAGTGAGGGCTTCTCATCTTTCGGAGAGACTTTGATGCACTTGCCCTGACCGTTTATCTGCTTTTCCGATCCTTGTTTGCCATCGGAACAGATAAAGTACGTGTAATCTGGTTGATGGTCTTTCAGCGCCTGCAGAATTGGGGCGTGACTTCCTCCAACAGTACAGACCAATATTTTCTTTACCTCTATAGAAAGACTCATTCCCCTCCTTTCCTTTTTCCCGGACCGATTTCAAACAGGCCGATGAAGGTTGTAGACGCTGTCTGGTGTGAAAGGTTCACGGATATTTTTTGTTTTTTAAATCTTTAACGAAATTCATTCTGGCACGAACTGCCCCAGGCCGAAGTGACAGCCGTAACCGAGAGGAAAAGGGCCTTGGACGGGTTCCTGGAAGGTGAGGCGGAAACCGTAACCGGTCGGGTTTCCTTTTTGTCCTTCTCCTTTGAGTCGCTCTCGGCGAAATTCATACCAGCGGACAAAATGATCTCCCAGGTCTGTTCCATTTTTATCAACATCAAGAACGGGTTCGATTTGCTCCAGCAGGGAAAGGGCATGTTTCATCCAGTCGCGACGTTCCATCTCCGTGCGCA
>JALWSL010000346.1 GCA_027080405.1 Planctomycetaceae bacterium | reverse complement strand
AGTCGGGCATACGGGAGAGCATTTCCAGCCGGAAATTTCGATCCATCAACAGGTGAATTATTTCGGGATATTTGACGAATGCTCCGCCGTTGGGGTGATCGCTGCTCATGGCGATTTGCCAGGGGTTAGGCGAACGCAGATACCATTCCAGGCCGATCGCCCATTGGGTCGCATGAACCAGATTCCGATACGGCTTGAATTCGCCCGGAATGATACCGCAACTCGCTTCCTGTTCGGTATCGGAAGTGTACCAGCGGCTTCCGGTGAGTTGCTGCAAGTGCTGGGCAAAGGGGGCATCGCCGGTAATTGTCATTGCTTCGCCGGGACAGACATGACCGATATCGACGGTGATTTCCGGATGCTCGGCAACATACTCGACCAGTTTTTCCACACCGGAAGCGAACGAAGAACCGTCATTGGGATCGCCCGCATAGCTGTTGAACTGCACATGGGCAAAGTGTCCGTGATGTCCCTCCAGCGACTGCATCGTGTGCAAAGTTGTTTCGCAGTTGCCGGGGAAGCCGAGATTGTTGCAATGAATGTGAACCGCGTGAGGGATCTGAAGTTCATCGACTGCAGCGGCAAGAGACCGGACAATTTGACGGGGCGAAACACCAAATTCACGGACTGGTTCCTCCAGTTCCCGCAATGTTTTCCGACTGATCTGCTTCCAGTTTTCAACACCTCCCGGGTTGACAATTTTCACTCCCAATGCGTGAACGGAGTGGAGCATCCATCCGCAATACTCACGGAGAGCTTCCTGTTCGCCGGTGCGGATTTTCTCCATGACATAATGATTGTTTCCGAACAGGGTCAGGAATGATTTATCGAGGTACGGTGTCAATGAGAATTCGTGATGGGCCAACCGTGCGGAAAGGCCGGGGATGGCGGCATCGACAGCGGTGGTGTATCCCAACCCGGCGAAAAGCTGACCGGTCGCGATGCAATTCGGCACGATCGGTTCAGAGCGGGCGTTGGCGGTTTGAGTTCGAGATGGCCCTTTCATTCCGGAGAGGAATCCTCTGGCGCGATTGACTTTCGGCCCGGCAATGTGGCAGTGCATATCAACGCCGCCGGGCATGACGATCTGCCCGGACAGATCGTGAATGACGACGTTTTCCCGGTCTTCTATTTCAGGGGCGGCAACGATTTTCCCATCCTGAATCCAAAGATCTCCCACCAGACCATCCACCGCGTTGAGTGGATCGTAAATTGTTCCGCCGCGCAAGCATTGCCAGATCATCACTGTTTTCCGGTGGGATAATGATTCCAGAGGGTTAGAACATGGGAAGACGGTTATTACGTTTCCGATTTGCCACCCGTCCAGACCGCATAGGTACATCGTTTGAAAGGAAAGTGCAACCGAGACGCGAAAGATGCCCTGTCCCGGTGCGGATGAGGTTGCTGGCAGGAGGGGGTTTGTTGGATTTCGCCGGTTCAGTTCGCGCGGTCGAAAAAACGAAAACCCTTCCTGGCAGAAACCGGGAAGGGCTTATCGTTCAGAGTCGGGAACCATCACGTCGCAACGGAGAGTTGTTCCCTGAAGTCAAGATCGATTCGGCAGTCGGAGTCAGTCTCCCTTCCAGAAGAAATCGGAAGGTCCTTTATGTGTGTAGTAGGGGTAGGTGACAACACCGCCGGGCTGATTGGGCTGTGGATAAACCAGATTTCTCGGCTTTTTGTAGCTGTATGTGTGATAGTGGTACTGTCCGCGGTGGCGATAACCGCCATGATCCCAGCACTGTTCCTGATGATAGGGCGGACAGTTACCAAACCCGGAACCGTAACAGTTGCCGTTCGGGCAGGGTTGCGCGTCGAAATTTCCCCAACGCCAATAAGGGTTTTGTGCGTACGGATTCCCTGCACCAGGCTGACAACTTCCATCCGGACAGGAGGGCAAATCTGTGCGATAGCCGTGATGGGAAACTCCGGTTCCATGTACGTTGTGGTGAATTAAACCGCGCAGCTCCCCTTTTGTTCGGAGCTCTCCGGTCCACTTGGCTCGACCGGTTTGAACAATTTCCTCTTTCTGGTCCTCTGATTGCTCGTGAACCAGCAGTTTTGCTTTTTCCGGGCTTTGGCCACGAACAACGGTCTTGGGCATGGTTGTGCAGCCGGTCGAAAATCCCAGCAGCAATCCCGCTGCAATCATTGACGTCCATGTACTTCGTAGCATTCCAGAAACCCCCTCGGTAATTCCTATTCTGATTGAGTGACACTGCCTGGTTCGCATTTGCCGAGTTTTGTGTTGACTCCGTTTGGCGTTAAGTCAGTGAACTCCATTTCTGTGAACAGATCTGCAACTGCCCTCGAGTTAACAGTTGATTCCCACGATCCCCAATTGACTTCATCCCGTTGCAGTGAATGACGCTCTGGAATGTCCCTGATTGCCTTTGTTGATCGATCAGGTTCAAAATTTCCCCACCGACAGACGACACAAACGTGCCCTGTCGATTCAGAGGAGCCTTTCCAAGGCATTCAGTGCGTAAACTAATTGTAGACCTGTCTCGTATATCGGCTAGAATGGTCATTTAATGAGGCAGAATCCGTCTAATTGTTTCGATCTCTGTTATTTGATTAACAGGAAGGCATTGCAGAATTTCCCTAATCCCTATAAATTCACATCACTGTATGGCTCACGGTTGAATTTCTTCTGTTCTGCACAGATTGTCACTTCGATCGTTTCGGTTTTGGTGTTCAGGCTGGATTAGCCGGTCCGGGAATGTTCTCACTGTGACGTTGCAACAGAGATAGAATTTCCTTCCGAGGCCGGGCCGTATGGTCGAGTGGGTTGGGTTGTTCAGGAATGAATACCCGAAGTGAGTGAAGAAGGTTAAGTTGCTTTTATCAACAGGATTGGGTGAGACCGGTTCTGATTTATTTCAAAGGAGTGAATTGTGTTTATTGCCGCCTCAACTGGATCTTACTCGGATTTGGAATTTGATCAGGCTTGCGGGCAGATTGCTGATTTGGGCTTTGACCGTCTCGAATTGACATTGGATCCGGACGCGGATATTCCAGGCTTGTCACCAGGGGAAATCGCCTCCGAACCGGAAAAAGCGGTCCTTCACGTTCGGGAAGCGAGCAGGCTCTCGGTGTGCGCATTAAATGTTACGTCGGATCTTGATGTTTCGCTTTATCCAGGGCTGTTCAAATTTGCCAAACTGCTCAGGATTACCCAGGTTACTATTCCTTCCCTTGAATTGGGTGCCCCGTTTAATGATGAGACCGATCGTATGAAGAAACTGGTCATTCTGGCGACTCAGGAGGGGATTCGGCTTTCGCTGAAAACACAAATCGGTCGGTTGACTGAAGATCCGCATACGGCTGTTGAGTTGTGTCAGGCTGTGAAGGGGTTGTGGCTGACACTCGATCCAAGTCATTTCGCTTGCGGGCCTTACCGTGGCCAGAGCTACGAAATGGTCTATGAATTCACGAGTCACGTCCATTTGCGGGATTCGACACCCGATCAACTTCAGGTGCCGGTCGGTTTGGGGGAAATCGATTACAGTCGCATTATCACCCAGTTGAAAAACCTTAATTATAATCGCGCTTTTTCTGTGGATCTGATTCCCGCGCTGGCCGAGAAAGAAGCTCGCGATCTTGAAATGAGAAGGCTGCGAATGCTGTTGGAATCGTTATTGTGAGTCCCCATCTCTGTCCGATTCTGAAGTTTTCAGCGACCCGATGCCGGAAAACGGGGCCGAAATTTCCCTGTTTATGCAACAAATTTCACGAATATGGCCAGAGTTCTATTTGAGTTTTGGGGCGAAATTGATTATTCTACCAATATGTCTTAATTCCTGTTTGTTGCAAACGGAGGTGGAATAGAGGATGATGGACGTGTTGTTTGGTTCTCGCTCGCGAAATTGCCCTGCTACAGTGCTAACTGTTTTCGATGGCAAAGGGCTTGCCTGCTTTGGAGATTCGGTCGACGATTTCAATATCCGGAACAGACCGACGGTGTCAGGGATTTTAACCGGTTGATCTTGTGGGCGTGCTGCGACATTGCTGGTCAATTTCGGTGCAGGGCATGTTGCCCGATAATAGCATTCCCGTCATCGGGGTACATCATCCGGGTAGACAGGAGAACGGGAACCGGTTTTGTGTTGAATAAAAGTGAAGAATAAAGAGAGTGATTGAGGCTCCAGGCTTTTCGGTTAGCTAAAAGAAGTGAACGGAGCTTTGCATAATGGAGATAAATGATGTCAATTGATTATAAAAATGAAAACGCAGTTGTCGCTGAAGACGATCCGATGAATGTTCCGATCGTCCCACCAGCGAAACTGGAATCGTACGAGAAACAGGCAAGCATCAGGCAAAAGGTGAGTTTCAGTGAGATGTGGCAGAAGCGTTTTCCGCACGGTGTCAACTGGTCTGTCGCCGGCTGGATGGCGTTGATGCACGTTGGCGCGGTCGCGGCATTCTGGTACTTCACCTGGGCCGGGCTGATTACATTCCTGGTTTTGCACTTTGTGACTTCCTGTTTGGGGATTACCCTCTGCTATCATCGTCTGTTGACTCACGGCAGTTTCAAGGTGCCGCGACTGGTCAAATACTTCTTCACATTTTGTGGCATGATGTCGGCTGAGGGGAGCCCGGCTTACTGGGTGGCGACGCACCGCAAGCATCATGCGTTGTCCGATCAGGAAGGAGATCCACATTCTCCGCGGGATGGTTTCTGGTGGTCGCATCTGTTCTGGATGCAACCGAAGCGGACCAGCGATGAAATCAAGAGCATGCTGACCCGTTGGGCTCCCGATATCTGGAAAGATCCGTTCCAACGACTGTTCCATCACACCTATTCCCTGACAATGATCGCGACGGCAATTCCGATCTATCTGATTGGCGAATATCTCGTGGGTGGAGCTGGGATTTCCATGTTGCTGTGGGGGTTCTGCATGAGAATGGTTGTCGTCTATCACGGCACCTGGTTTGTCAATTCCGCCACGCATGTCTGGGGATACCGGACTTACAAAACACGAGACGATTCCAAAAATCTCTGGTGGGTCGGACTGTTGGCCTACGGTGAAGGTTGGCACAATAATCATCATGCTTTCCAAAGACTGGCCCGCTACGGACACCGCTGGTGGGAGCTTGACATCACTTACGGTGTTATCTGGCTGCTGAAGAAATTGCGCATCGCAAGTTCGGTGCAGGATCAACTGCCGTCCCGTTAATGTTGACGGGAAATGGCAAGCAGAAAAACCGACGTTATCCGGCTGGACTTTTTCGATAGAGTTCGATAGAGATTTACTTCAATGCAGGCCTGGTTGGTGCATCAGAACCGACCGGGTCTTTTTTATTGGGCTTTCTACTCGATCGCGGTTCCGATTGCCGGTGGCTCTGTTCAATCGTGAGTTTATTGAATCGCAAGTTTATTCAGTCGCGGCTATGTTCGTCGGCTGGGTAAGCCCCGGATTTTACCTCGGCGTTGTAGGTCTCGATCGCTTCTGTCGCGATTTTCCTCAACTGGGCATAATGCTTGAGAAACCTGGGCGAGAACTGATCGGTCAGTCCGAGCATGTCGTTAAGAACGAGCACCTGTCCATCGCATTCCGGGCCGGAGCCGATGCCGATGGTCGGGATTGAAAGTGCTTCGGTAATTTTGGCTGCAATGGGTCGAGAAATCATTTCCAGGACGATCGCGAACGCACCGGAGCGTTCAGCGGCCAACGCGTCCTGCATCAGCAGTTCTTCATCCCGCTGAATTTTTCCCATCACTCCGGTTGTTCTGACAGATTGCGGCTTGAAGCCAACATGAGCCATCACCGGAATGTCCGCATTGGTCAGAGCGGCGATTGTCTTTTCCTGCGAAATTCCCCCTTCCAGTTTTACCGCGGTGGCTCCGGTTTCTTTCAGAATCCGTCCTGCATTTTCAACCGCCTGCTGCGGGCTGACCTGATAGCTTAAAAAAGGAAGATCGACGACCACCATCGCCCGTTTGGTTGCCCGGACAACCATTTTGCCGTGGTAGATCATCTCGTCCAGCGTGACCGGTAACGGCGCCGCGTTGCCCGGGACGACCAGGCCGAGCGTGTCACCCACGAGGATGGCGTCGACCCCCGCTTCGTCGAAGAACGACGCCCACAGGAAGTCGTAGGCCGCGAGCATGGA
>JALWSL010000345.1:1583-6138 GCA_027080405.1 Planctomycetaceae bacterium | reverse complement strand
GATCAATCTGCTGCTGCCGGGAAAGCTGATGCCGGAAAAAAGGTTTCAAACAAGGTTTTGTTGGGAGGACCGGAGTTGACACAGGGGATTCCGGGCAAGGGGAAATTGACTGTTGAGCAGATTCAAAAATGGCTCGATCAAAAACAGAATCATGAGGTACTGGAAATTGAGCTTCCGTTGGGATTGAGCGAGGGAAAGATTCCTGCAGGCGTGTTGGAAGCGAATCCGTTGACCCGAGCGAAGATCGAACTTGGAAGGCAACTCTTTTTTGAAACGCGTTTATCTGCGGATGATACCGTCAGTTGCGCCAGTTGCCACCGACCGGATGAAGGGTACGCGGCTCATACCCAATTCGGCGTGGGAATCGACGGACAGGAAGGGGGGCGCAACTCGCCTGTGAGTTACAATCGACTGTTCAGCACGCTGCAATTCTGGGATGGGCGGGCCAAATCGGTGGAGGAGCAGGCGATCGGGCCGATTGCAAACCCGATTGAAATGGGAAACACTCACGCCAAGGCTGTGGAAACGCTCAAAAAGATTCCCGGCTACAAAATGCAGTTCGACAGGATATTCGGTGAATCTGGTGTCACGATCGAAAATGTCGGCAAAGCGATCGCGGCATTTGAGCGCGTGATTATTACCGGGCCCTCTGCTTTCGATTATTACGAACGATTGAAGCCGTTCGCCCAATTCGAGAAAGAGGATTTTGAAGATGATCCGGAATTGAAAGCCGAGTTCGATCAACTGACCGCGCTGGCGAAAAAGAAGCCGATGTCTGAATCGGCCATTCGGGGGCGTGATCTGTTTTTCAGTAAGCGGGTGAACTGTGCTGCCTGTCATGTGGGAGCGAACCTGACCGATGAACTGTATCACAATCTGGGTGTCGGAATGGATGCCGAGAAGCCGGATCTGGGCCGTTACGAAGTGACGAAGGTTGAAAAGGACAAGGGGGCGTTCAAAACGCCGACGATTCGCAATGTTGCCCAGACGGCTCCCTACATGCATGACGGGTCTCAAAAAACGCTGATGGAAGTGGTCGAGCATTACAACAAAGGTGGGACACCCAACAAATTCCTGAGCGAGAAAATCAAAAAACTGAATCTGAGCGAACAGGAAAAGAAAGATCTGGTCGCGTTCATGGAAGCGTGCACCGGTGAGCTGACACCTGTCGAAACAGAACGGCTACCGGAGTAGTTTTCGCCGATTGTCATTCCGGGCATCTACGGGGTTCGCATCAACATATTCATGCTTGTTGTGAATCCCGTTTCGCTTTTGGAAATTCTTCCGGTTCCACTTGTCTCGTTCTTTTTTTGCGAGACAATGGGGGCGTAGATGGAAATGGTGATATTGCGCCAGGTCGGGACGCTTCGAGGTATCATGGGTAAGCATTCAGCAAATGACTGCGTTTCGACTGGATCGAAAAAGGGAATGACCAGTGACAAAGGTATGGCCGGGAAGCCCGTATCCATTAGGAGCGAACTGGGATGGGGCGGGCGTCAACTTTGCGCTCTATTCTGCCAATGCAACGAAAGTGGAACTCTGCCTGTTCGATGAGATCGATGACATCCATGAATCGCAGCGGATCGAACTTCCTGAACAGACGGATTTTGTCTGGCACGGTTACATCCCCGGCTTGAAGCCCGGTCAATTATATGGTTACCGGGTGCATGGGCCGTACGAACCGCATCACGGACACCGATTCAATGCGAACAAGGTGCTTCTTGATCCGTATGCGAAATCGATTGGTCGAGAAATTCGTTGGACCGATGCGATGTTCGGGTACAGGGTTTCCGATCCTGAAGAGGATCTTTCTTTCGACGAGCGGGATAACGCCGCCGCCGCCCCGTTGAGCGTGGTGGTTGATAACCGGTTTCGATGGGGAAGTGACAGACCCCTCAAAACGCCCTGGCACAAAACGCTTATCTATGAGTTGCACGTGAAGGGTTTCACGATGAGGCATCCCGGCGTTCCGAAGGCGTTGCGTGGAACATACGCGGGGTTGGCTTCACGGGCTTCGATTCAACACATGCTCGATCTGGGAGTGACAGCGGTCGAACTGATGCCGATTCACGAAAAGATCAACGATCGGCATCTGGTTGAAAAAGGTTTGAGCAATTACTGGGGCTACAACACACTCGGCTTTTTTGCGCCGGAACTGAGTTATTCATCGGACAAAACGCCACAAGGGAGTGTGAATGAGTTCAAATCGATGGTGAAAAAACTGCATCAGGCCGGTTTGGAGGTTATTCTGGATGTCGTCTACAACCACACGGCAGAAGGAAATCATCTAGGGCCGACGGTCAGTTTGAGAGGGATCGACAACAGTTCGTACTACCGCATGGTGCACGACAACCGCCGTTTTTACATGGATTACACCGGGTGTGGGAACACGCTCAACATGCAGACGCCGCACGTGCTGCAGTTGATTATGGATTCGCTGCGTTACTGGGTGAACGAGATGCACGTGGACGGTTTTCGCTTCGACTTGTGCAGTGCGCTCGCCCGGGAACTGCATGAGGTCGACAAGCTGGGCGCGTTCTTCGATATTATCCATCAGGACCCGATTCTTTCGCAGGTGAAGTTGATCGCAGAACCGTGGGATTTGGGAGAAGGCGGTTATCAGGTTGGGAACTTTCCGGTTTTGTGGACCGAATGGAACGGGAAATATCGGGATTGTGTGCGTCAATTCTGGCGAGGCGATGGCGGAACGATGTCGGAATTCGCCACGCGGATCACCGGTTCCAGCGATCTGTACCAGCACAATGGAAAGCGACCGTATGCGAGCATCAACTTTGTGACTTCGCACGATGGTTTCTGCATGCGGGATCTGGTCAGCTATAACGAAAAGCATAATTGGGCCAACGGCGAAGAGAACCGCGACGGCGACAACAACAACGAAAGCTGGAACTGCGGCGTGGAAGGGGAAACCGACCAGCCGGAGATACTGAAACTGCGTGGCCGACAGATGCGAAATCTGATGACGACGCTGCTACTCTCACAGGGCGTGCCGATGATACGCGCCGGTGACGAATTGAGTCATACACAAAAAGGCAACAATAACGCCTACTGTCAGGATAACGAAATCAGTTGGCTCGATTGGGAACTCGATGCGGACAAGGAAAAATTCCTGAAGTATGTCAAACGGGTTGTCCGCCTGTGGAAAAACAATCCCGTGTTTCAAAGACGCCATTTCTTTCAGGGACGAAAAATCCGCGGCGATGAAGTACAGGATATTTCCTGGTTGACACCGGCCGGCGAGCCGATGACGGACGAAAACTGGAACGAACCTCATGTGCAATGCCTGGCCGTGCGGCTGGAAGGCGGATTGATTGCTGAAGTCGATGAGAAGGGACGCCAGATTCATGGAAAAACTTTTCTGATGCTGCTCAATGCGAATCGGCATCCTGTCGACTTCACGCTGCCGGCCCATAAGGAAAATGAATTCTGGAAACCGACAATCGATTCGAGCGACAGTTCCCGGGAAACCGGTTTGATGCGACAGGGGCAAATCTATCGCATGGTGGGCAATTCAATGGCCGTGTTGCGATTGAAAACCGTTTCTTCCCGTCTCGCAGCGAGATGGCTCGAATGGATTCAACCGGAACGGGCCAGCACCCTGTTTGTCCCCGATGCTCCTGAACCGGAAGCGAAAGAAGAACCAGAAGAACAACAAACCGATCAACAGAACGCAGGCAGCACAGAGGGCGAATCCGAAAAGGAACAGCCGAGTCCGGTGATTGCATCGGAGGAAAGTCCGGTCATCGGGCTTGATGCCGTCTCGACAGATTCGACTTCGACGATTGTTGAATCCGTCGGAAATCAAAATGCAGAAAACCAGCGCGAGGAAAACCAGACAGATACAGAAGCGGAAACAGAAGATATTGTGAAGCCGGAAGATGAGACGGGAGATTCGGAACAGAAACCGGATGTGTCCGAATCGTGACAGAACCCGAATCGTAACAGAAACAGACCAGCTTGCAGATGGGCCAGAATGATGTTTACAGGATTGATTGAAGGTCAGGGAACGATCACAGAGCTTCTTGATGAAGGGGAAGGTGTGCGGCTTGTTGTACGTGTTCCGCAGCAGATGCTGCGGGCCGACGACTCCTCTGCTGAAACCAAAATTGGCGATTCGGTTGCGATTAACGGTTGTTGTCTGACTGTTGTTGCGATTGACGAAAAGGGCTGGCATTTTCAGGCGGGAGAAGAAACACTCTCGCGAACAAATCTCGGCAAGTTGCAGCCAGGCAGTTCGGTCAATCTGGAACGGGCGATGCTGGCCAATGGCAGATTGGGGGGGCACATTGTGCAGGGGCATGTCGACGGTACTGGTCGCGTACAGAAAATTGATACAGCCGATGAGTGGGTCACCATGTGGTTTGAAGTTCCCGAAGACCTTTCGCAGTACATGGTGAGCAAAGGCTCGGTGACTGTTGATGGCATCAGTTTGACACTGGTCGATGTCGAAACAGACCGCTTCAGTGTCGCGCTGATTCCCCACACGCTGGATGTGACTACGCTCGGAAGCAGAAAAGTCGGTGACGAAGTCAACATT
>JALWSL010000345.1:0-1573 GCA_027080405.1 Planctomycetaceae bacterium | reverse complement strand
GGAAAATACGCCCGTAAATTACTGGAACCATGGATGGAAAAACAGAAGTAGCGGATTCGGTTTTCTGTTGTGGGCGGCCAGCAAATTATCGATAAATACCGGCATGACTCCGGCGATCGGAATGAACCAACCATGGCATCGCGACATGAATCAGCAGCTTGATTGAAACGCTGTTACGATGGCTGATCCAATTTCCGGATCAATCGGGCATGTTTGGGGCCGAAGGCGGTGATGGTCAATTGCCGACTGTTTTCTCCGGTGATATCAATTTCGATTTCCAGGTGATCCTGCGGCAAAAAAGCGGGAAAGCGGTTTGCCCACTCAATCAAACAGACTCCCTCCGCTTCCAGAAATTCTTCGCAACCCGATTCGTAAAGTTCTTCTTCCTGTTCGATGCGGTATAAATCGAAGTGATGGATTTCCAGACGGGCGATGTAGCTTTGGACGATCATGTAGGTTGGACTACTGATAGCGGCATCCTCAACACCGGCGGCGACGGCAAGGGCGCGCACAAACCGCGTTTTACCGGCTCCCAGGTTTCCGTTGAGCGCGATCACGTCTCCCGGCTCGAGCAGTTCGCTCAGTTCTTTTGCAACCTGAACGGTCTGGGCTTCATCTTCACAGGTTCTTGTCGTACGCAACAGATTTTGGTTAATGTTCACGGGGATTCCTCCTCTGGATAGTTTACACTCTTATTCGAGCGCGCACTATTCCTGGGGAACTCCAATAGAGGAAGTTTTCACGCCAAGCCGCAATGACGCCAAGAGTTTTCCATAGTGGATTCCCAAACGTAGGTAATTCAAAAGCCGCATGTAATCCATTATGCAAATATTTTTCTTCTCTTTTTCTCTCCTTTGCGTCTTCGTGTCTTGGCGTGATACCCTTTTCTCATAACGGCCAGGCAATGCAAGATACAAGAGTGCGCTTTGCGTACCACAATTAAATAGCAATGACCGCTATGATACCTATATTCTCGTTAACTGCGAACCACAATTGGTCCGCACAGCAGACCCTACGTCGCTTTTCTTTGCGTCTTCGCGCCTTTGCGTGAGATTACTTTCTCACAACGGTCAGGAAATGCAAGCGGAACGGCGCCAGCCGTCCGGTAGTGGTTACGTCCAGAGATGACCGGGCGATAACAAAATACCGGAGGGCTGGCGCCCTGCCGCTTTCAATTTTGCGTTCAATCGGCTGAATTATTCATTATTATCCATTTGCCAAGTGCGCCAGCCCGAGGGGCTTGATTTGATTTTCAAGACAGTCGCTACCACTATCACCGCTTTTGCACAGTAGCGATGATAAACGCGGCTCGCAGAAGCGTGGCACGAGACATTACGGGACATTCTGCAGCTCGCAGGGAGATTCCTCCTCGGCGATGCGGTAGTTGCCGAAGCGGATGGAGTAGTTGTTGTTGAACCATTCCTGGAGCTGCTTCTGTGAACCTGAATCGTATTCGACGGTTGGGCGCAGCAGTTGACCCATCTGTTTTTCGCGGAGATCGCCGTTCTGGACGATCAGCGATCCCGCCTTGTAAACCGCTCGGGGGCGTTGGAACATTTCCGTGATATTTTGC
>JALWSL010000344.1 GCA_027080405.1 Planctomycetaceae bacterium | reverse complement strand
GAAAAGAACATCGCTCATCTGGATGAGATACTTGCGACCAAAGAGTTACGGGAAACAGAGCGGGTTCGTCGGTTGAAATCCCGAGCCGAGCATGAAGAACGGATTGCCAGGGCAACTCGCAGCATCGCCTGGTTCAACTGGGCCAAGGCGAATATTCTTCCGTGGATGCCTGAAGATCAATTCAACACGGTGGCGCTCTTTTTCGGTATCCTGGTTCTGGCTACTGCGATAAAAGGCCTCTGCATTTTCGCGCAGAATGTGATTATCGGTTCCGTTGTCGAGTTGACGACGATCGATATCCGCAAAGCCTGCTTCCGCAAATGCCTGAAGCTGGACTATCAAAGTGTGATGCGGGAAGGTACTCCCGGTTTGATGTCCCGCTTTACCTACGATTTACAGGAACTGGCAGCCGGTCTTTCGCTTTTGGGTGGAAAGATGGCCCGCGAACCGGTCAAGGCGATCGCCTGTATTTCGTTGGCATTTATGGTGAACTGGCGTTTGACCATCCTTTCACTTCTGTTCGTCCCGATGGCCGGTTTCATATTTTACCGCTTTGGAAGGCTGCTGAAACAGGCCTCACACCGGATGATGGAGAGCATGTCCCGCATCTATCATGTTCTGGAGGAGACCTTCAATGCGTTCCGCGTGGTCATTGCCTTCGGGAACGAAAGAAAACATCGTGCCCGTTTTCATCGGGAAAACCGAACCTATTATTCAAAGGCGATGAAAATTCGCATTATCGACGGCATTACCAATCCGACAGTCGAACTGATGGGCATGTGCGCCATTTTCGTGACGGTGCTGCCCTGCATGTATCTGCTTTTGAGAAAGACGACCACCATCTGGGGGGTCCAGTTGGCTGATACGCCGCCGGATATCCCAACACTGATTCTCCTTTACACCTTTCTGGTGGGGACAGTCGATCCGGTGCGCAAGCTGTCGAGCATTTACACGAAGCTGAAACGCAGCGTTGCAGCGGCTGATCGCATTACCGGATTGCTGGATCAAGAATCGAAGGTGAATGAACCGAAATTGCCCCGTGTCCTGCCCCGACATACAAAAAAAATCGAATTTCAGGATATCCGGTTTGCGTATGATTCGGGAACCGAAGAAAAGACGCCGGACGTACTCAACAATGTTTCCCTGAGTGTCGATTTTGGTGAGTGTGTGGTAGTAGTTGGCGAAAATGGTTCTGGAAAATCGACTCTGGTGAATCTGTTGCCGCGATATTACGATCCCGATCGGGGCCGCATCCTCATTGATGGAATCGATATCAAACAGGCTCCCTTGAAATCTTTGCGCAGTCAGCTCGGTGTCGTGACGCAGGATACGTTTCTGTTCAATGACACCATCATGGAAAATATCCGTTATGGGAACCCGCTGGCGACACGAGAGGAAATAGAACAGGCCGCTGCGACTGCGGGAGTCGATCAGTTTATCTCCCAACTGCCAAAAGGATATGAAACGATCGTGGGAGATAAAGGGGCAGGACTGTCCGGGGGGCAACGACAGCGGATCGCTCTGGCCAGGGCGCTGGTACGCAAACCATCAATCCTGATTCTGGATGAAGCGACTTCCGCGATCGATTCACAAAGCGAATATCACATTCAACAGGCTTTGAAACAGTTCCGGGAATCGTGTACAACGTTTATCATCACCCACGCAGTCAATCGCAGTCTGCTGGATGTGGTTACGAAAATTGTTGTCATGCACGAAGGGAGTTTGATCGCCAGTGGGACACACGAACAACTGCTCGAGACGTGCCCGATCTACTTGAACCTGTTCCATTCCCAGGTGAAACAGAAAGCGGCATGACCGTTTGGGCGTTTTCATCCGGTAACGGATTGATCGGATCGCATTCACGTTTCAGGTTGCCATTCGGTTCGGGATGTGCGAGGCAGAATATGGTAACCGGCCCGATTTTCGGGATCTGGAAGTAGAAGCCTCGGAACTTCTGTAAACAGGCCGGTTGGCCTCTGCCTGTTTTGACCGAACGCCGTTGTTGCGATTCAGTCCATTGTTACGATTCAGTCCATTGTTGCGATTCCTATGGTGCTTTCCTGATCTTCAGCCTGTTTATCCCCCCTTTATGAAAATTCCCTACCTGATCGATCTGGCCCAAGCTCTACAAACCGGCGTGAAGAAACTGCCCGCTTCACGGCTTGAGAAGCATTGTCGATTTATTCTGAGTCAACAGTGCGAGGATGGCGGATTTCGTGGGAGAGAGGGGGATTCCGATCTCTACTACACCGGTTTTGCCATCCGGGGGCTTGGTCTGCTGGGCGGGTTGGACAAAGAGACGACCCAAAAAGTGACCGAATATCTCTATGCGGAACGGGATCACGATCACACCCCGGTCGATTTGCTGAACTGGATCTCCTGTGCCCTGGCGGTGCAATTGGCAGGAGGCGAAGATCTTCTGAGCGACGGAGCATCAGCAGCCGCCTGGCAGCAGAAGGTTTTCAAACAGTTCGATGAATTACGGCGTGATGATGGCGGCTATGCCAAAGGCCCGGAAGGGAAACTCGGCAGCACCTATCAGACGTTCCTCATTACGGTGACACATGATTTGCTTGGACGTCCCATTCCCGATCCCGATTCAGTGGTGCAATTCCTCTTTGACAGACAGCGGGACGATGGAGGCTTTGTCGAAATTGCCCCGATGAAAAGAAGTGGCACCAATCCGACCGCGGCTGCGGTAGCGACACTCAAAATCCTGGGGAAGATCGATCATCCCCTGCGGGAAGATGTGCGTGATTTCATTCGTGATGTCTGTCAGGATGATGGAGGTGTCGCTGCCAATTCACGTATTCCTTTTGGCGATGTTCTTTCCACCTTCACCGCCTTGAACGCGCATCGTGATCTGCAGATCGATCCCGGCGGTTTGAAGTTCACGGCAAAAGATTTCATCAGCCAGGGACTCGAGTTTCCCACCGGCGGCTTCCGGGCGGCATTATGGGACGAACAGGCTGATGTCGAATACACCTATTACGCGATCGCGACGCTTGGCCTGACAGCCTGCAACGCCACATGAAATTCAGCCGCCCGGGCTGTAGCCAGTTTGCGGGCTTTGATAGATCGTCGGTTCGGTTTTGCCCTGGATCGCATTTATTTTCTGCTCGAATGCCTGGACTGTTTGGGCATCGGTCAGCGTGTGCAGTTTCAGACACGAATTCCAGCTTCCCCCGGCAGGTAGGCTGATGACGCGTCCCTGCTTCCGTTCAAAACTCTTGAAATTGGGATAGTTCGTAGAAGGCTCCAGCCCCGTACAATACCCGTCTTCAATGGCCTGCGTGTTTTTCCAAATACTGAAACAGGGGAGGGATTGAAGATCGAATTCGATCCCGAATCCGAGTTGCGAAGATGAATTTTTCAGCAAAGCAGCCGTCTGTTGATCGGAATTGCCCATCAATTCGCAGAAATAGACCTGCTCGGCGTATCCTGCTGTGGGGGGCAGATAGGTTGAGGTGGTCGGCATATCTTCAGCCGCCCGGTCATCACGTGGAGCGAGCATCTTCAACGGAGCCAGCCAACTCGCCCCTTCTTCCAGCAGTGGGGTTCCCAGATTGATATGGTACAGCATCTCCAGTTCTGCAGGACGGGAAGCCCGATTGATGACGGTATCTCTGATGATCATTTCAGGCGAAGCGATCCCGATCTGATATTCAACCTGAAGTTCGAGATTCGGGCCGAACAAAGAGGTTTCCCGCACAACACCCCGCACAACAATCGTTTCCTGCCCTTGCTGCGTATCAAATTCGACAGAAACAGATTCAGCCGGCAAGTTGGCAATTTGGCCATGCAGGGTAATGTCTGATTCCAGACCGCTGGGAGCTTCTTCGTCGTTACCGGGAGGGCCATTGAAGGAAAGACCGCAGCGGCACAGCAGTTCGTTAAATCCTTCGACCCATCCCAGATTGTTTCTCGATTTCAAATTGACAAAGGCGGGGTGAACCGGTTGAGGCACCGGAGAATCCCAACCGAAACGAATACCGTCCCGCTGAATCTTCCAGAGACCCATTCCACGAGTGGCAAGAATGGAAACGGTTTGCAGGCCGTTGTCGATTTCGATCAACTCGATCCCCGCGGAGACACCTGATCGCATCGTTGTTTTGGTGATCGACCAGTTGACATCACGGGCGAACTCGGGAAGATCTTCTCCAGATAGTTTCATCTCCGCCGGTGCCGAGTTTCCGCACAGAATAATTTTATTTGTTTGCTTTGGTTGATTCATGGTCTATCGAAATATCCTGAACAGCAAAACGGAATGACCAATGGGAAGCTCCGGTTCTCTCCACTTCCATCAACTTCTTTTCAGTGATTTCCACTAAGGTTTTTGGGGCCAGACGATGTCTCCCGGTTTCAATCCGGAGAGAATTTCGATTCTGCCGGCATCTCTGTATCCCGTTTTGACGAACTGTTTCTTTTGTGAGCCTGCTTTCCGGTTCCCCAACCAGACATACGGGCGAGGATCATCGGAAAATTCATCCAGATGAACCATGGAAGCAGGAACGGAAAGCACATTCTCTTTCGCATAAACCTGTACTTTCACCTGACAGGTCATACCGGGAGTAATCAAATAGTCCGGATGGCTCGAAGTTGTTGCCAGGGCGAGAAACTTGCCATCGCTTTGCAGAACCGGCGTGACTTCCGTCAATTTCCCCCGGCTGAAATAGTTCAGATGCGCTTTCGGTTTGAATGTTGCCAACTGCCCCTGTCTTGCCAACGCAAGCTGCTCCTGCGTTAACGAGAGACGAACACGCAGGGCAGTCGGATCGACCACGGTCATCAACACGGTCTTGGGGGAGACTGTTCCCGAAGGTTTGAGCTGTTTGGCCCGGGTTGAAATTTCATTCCATTTTCCGTTAACGCAACGGCCATAATAAATCAGCCCGCTTCGATTGGCGAAAATGGTCATCATTTCCCGATCGTGTTCCAGTTCCGTAATTTTTCTGCCCAGTTCTTCGACATCGCGCTGCTGCTTTTCAACATCCAGTTCCTTGCTGCGCAGGATCATCGGAAGAGTGACAATACTCTTCGCCCGGTTCAAGGCCGCATTTGCCTGGGCATCGATCAACGCCTGTTTTTCACGGGGAATCAACGTGGTCAGTCGTCGCGCATGGCTCAGTTCAGCTCTTTCCAGAGAAAACTCAGCCGATTCGACGGCCCGTTTGGCCCGTTTGAGAATGATTTCTTCAGTCTGTTCGGTCAGGTCGTCCGCTTCGTACATCTGCTGAAGCTGGTTCAACTCCTCTTGAGCGTTCTCCAGCGAATATTTCGCAAACTTCAAGTTCATATTCGCCGATTTGATCTCCTGCTGCTCACGGACTTTCTGGAAATAGTCGAGTTCCTCTTTCGCGATTTTGGCCGCCCGATCGACAGCATCCAGGTTCATCGCGGTCGACTCTTTCAGGAATCGCAATTCCTCCGAAGCGAGACGCAGCGAAAGTTCTGCCTGAACCAAAGCCCGCTTCTGTTTTTCGAGTTCCTTGTCCAACTCATCTGTTTCGAGCCAGAGAACAGGATCGCCTTCCATCACCGCAGAACCGTGAGGAACTACTTTTTTCACCTTGAGCGTTTTCCACTGTTTCGGTTCCAGAACAATTTCATCAAACGCGGTCGATTCATAGATTCCCTCCAGATTCAGCCAAATATTCATCTTTCCCGGCTTCACTTCAACGAAGGAGTTTTCACCGTTGCGAGTTGCCCTTTTTGCGGGCGATTCGTCAGCCTGTGTTTTTTCCAGATAAACCGGCGACAAGCCACAAACCGACGACAAACCAGCCAGAAGAAATGTCGTGACGGTGAAAAAGAATGCCCGCCTGATTGTTGATCTGCCTTGCATCTTGCTCTCCTTGATGGTCATATTCAGTTTTCCCGTCATCTTTTCCGTCATCCATGCTCCCCGTCATCCAACCTCTTTGAAGCCTGTTGGAACAATCAACAAGAGAAAAATTGCAGGAGCCCCACTCGCAGGGCACAGTCGCCTGCCTCGGTAGTTGCCTGCCTTGCCAGTTCCCTCCGATTGTCACCTCTCCCCAAGCCGCCGGCGAGGGACTTTACCGGAAGTCCAACGCGGAAGTTCAACGGAACAGAAAATCAACGGATTTCGGCCTGCCTCCCCGCACAAATGTAATAAAAAACGTCAGGTC
>JALWSL010000343.1 GCA_027080405.1 Planctomycetaceae bacterium | reverse complement strand
ACGATTCCGTTGACGTGCCTGATCATCGGTATTGGGAACGAGTGGCTGGTTTTTGCTATAACCGGCTGCTCCCAAGCGTCTGCTGTCAATGCCTGCCTTGGTTAAAGCCAGCACGACGGAATCTGCCCGGTCGGTCGAAAGGTGCCAGTTGGTGGGATGACGTGCCTTCGACTTGTCAATCGGTTGATCATCGGTATGTCCCACAACCAGCAGATTCAGATTCCTGGCAGAACCTTCGTTCATAATCGCAACCAGATCGTTCAGCAGTGGTTTTGCAGATTCCCTGATTCGATCACTCCCCGAGGAGAACAGGATATCGGAATGAAATTTACTGACGCCGGTGTACGGATCGAATTCAAAATCAGGATACTTTTCCGCCAAGTCCTGAAACCGTTTCGTTGCCGCATCGGAAAGAGGGCTTTTATTACTGCCTGAACTGACAAGCAACTGCTTGTATCGACGCTGCAATTCACTCCGTTCCGAATTCACATTGGCCAGTCGCTGATTCGCGATATCCAATTGTTGATGAAGCCGGTCCCGCTCTGCGGTCAACGCTCCCAACGATTGCTGATACTGCATCGACTCTGCGGCGAGCATCTGGTTTTCACCAATCAGCCGCTGATTTTCCGTGTAGAGTCTCATCGCCCGATGCTGACTCAACCGCAGATGTCTGCGCGGGGCCTGATTACAGGCGAGTTGGGAAAACGCAAGGGAACAACAAAGCAGCAACAGGGATAAACGTGGTCGTTTCATTCGACAGGTCTCCTTCGTTTTTCGTTACAATCCCGTCCGCCAGGGCTGGACTGAATGGAACTGATCGAAAACGAATTCGGTATGCGACAGGTAGTCAAAGACAGGAAAGTGGTTTCTGCAAAACTCCCGACTGCTTGCCGATCAGCCAGACCGGTCGGGAATCAAATAAGGTTTTTCGGAAGGGTTGTTGAATAACAGAAAAGGTGGGTTTGTAACGTCAAAAGGAAAGGGAAAAGAGTGACGTTTTTCGTGTAGGAGGGGAAATCTATCGTCAAACGCGTTGCTTGGGAAGAGGAATTTTTTCGTAATACCAACTCTTGCAATCTTTACATGAAGTTTGCTCAAACCAGGCTTGTTGCATTATGAACGCCTATGTCACCTATATCATGTACGTCATGAAAAAGGGGGCCACAAAAGCGGCCCCCATATTCACGCTCATTTCTTGAACGATGATTTTTTGAACGATGATCAATGCACACGCTGTCCGGGCAAGGCGCCGGTATCTGGCGTCAGCAGGAAGACATCCTTCCCACCGGGGCCGGAAGCGCAAATCATCCCTTCACTAAGACCGAATCGCATTTTGCGGGGTTTCAAGTTGGCCACACATACGACAAGCCGCCCCACCAGATCTTCCGGAGCATAAGCAGCCTTGATGCCTGCGAAGACATTGCGGGTTGTCTCGCCGCCCAGGCTTAATGTCAATTGAAGCAGTTTATCAGCTCCTTCGACATGATTCGCTTCGACGATCCTCGCCACTCGCAGATCGACTTTCATAAAATCGTCGATCGTGCATTCTTCAGCCAGTGGCTCATCAATGAGCGGCTGGGCAGAATCATTCCAATTCGCTGCACTCGTTGGAGCGTCCTGGCTTTCTGTTTCCTCATTCGGTTCGGCTTCGCGAGATTCTTCGACCATTTTTTGTACCTGTTCTTCCTCGATCCGTTTCATCATGTGTGAAAATTTATTGACCTTATTGCCCGTGAGCGGGGTTTTCGACTGCTCCCAACTTGAAAGCGTATCATCAAGCAGTTCACCCGTCTTTTTCGCCAGTTCCGGGAGAACCGGAGAGAGATAAATGACAACTTGCCGGAATAAATTCAAGGCAATCGAGCAGACATCCCGTAACTGCTCCTGTTTTTCTTCCTCTTTACGCAATAACCACGGCTGGGCATCTTCGACAAACTTGTTCGCAACCTCCGCCAGTTGCAGAATTTCCCGCATCGCCTGTGAATACTCACACTGTTCATAAAGTTCGGCAATGCGATCCCCCGCTTCCGCAGCCTGCTGGAAGCGTCCGCCATCTTCGGGGTAGACATCGCTGAGCGTTTTTCCGCTGATGAACCTGGCACATCGGCTCGCGATGTTGACAACCTTTCCAACCAGATCGGCATTCACTTTCTCGGTAAATTCCTGCAGGTTCAGGTCGATATCATCCAGTTTGCTATTCAGTTTTCACGCGAAATAGTATCGCAAACAGGCCGGATCAAGATGATTCAGGTACGTGCGGGCCATGATGAATGTCCCCCGGCTTTTGGACATTTTCCCGCCATCGACGTTCAAAAATCCATGAATATGCACCTTGGTCGGCAAGTTGAACCCGGCCACTTTCAACATCGCCGGCCAAAACAATGTGTGAAAGTACGTGATATCCTTGCCGATGAAGTGATGAATTTCGGTATCGCTGCTTTGCCAGTATTTGGAAAGTCCCTCGTTATTCTCCTTGCACCATTGCCAGGTGGAACCGATGTAGCCGATCGGTGCATCGAACCAGACATACCAGTAATGACCGGGCGCATCGGGAATTTCAAAACCGAAGTAGGGAGCCGGGCGGGAAATATCCCAATCACGAAGAGGCTCGCCCAGGAAGTGCCCTTTCAAATAGTTGGCGACTTCCTTCTGCAAATGCTCGCCCGACTGTGTCCACTCTTCCAGAAAATCGTGCAGCTTTTCGATATTCACAAACAGATGCGAAGCGGTCCGTTCTTCCGGTTTCGCCCCCGTGAGTGTGCTGACCGGGTCGATCAACTCGCCGGGACTGTAGGTCGCTCCACACTTTTCACAGTTATCCCCATACTGATCGACCGCCCCGCATTTCGGACAGGTTCCCTTGACAAACCGATCGGCCAAAAACGTCCCTGCTTCCGGATCGAAAAGTTGTGTCACATCCTTTTCAGAAACCAGCCCGGCGGCTCGCAGCGCTTTCCAGATGATTTTGCAGGCTTCCAGATTTTCCGGGCTGTTGGTGCTGCCGTAGTTATCGAATTCGATTTGGAAACCGGTGAAGTCGGCCAGATGTGCTTCCTTCATTTCGGCGATCAATTCCTCTTCGCTCCGGTTTTCCTGACGGGCACGGATCATGATCGCGGTGCCGTGCGTGTCATCTGCACAGAAATAGCGGCACGTATTCCCCCGCAATTTCTGAAAGCGGACCCAGATATCGGTTTGAATATATTCCACCAGATGCCCCAAATGAATATGTCCGTTTGCATAAGGCAACGCGGCGGTAACAAGAATTCGACGTGACATGTTTTTTCTTTTCGATCAATAACCCCAATTCAAATTATTCCCGCCGTATTGTAGTGAGCAGCCTGAATTGTGCAAATTCGACCCGATACAGTCATTGACCGAGTGTCAAAGTTCCGAATCGATCCGGATTGCTGTTGCATGATCAAGTTGGGGACCAGCAATCGCGAATCGGCAACCAGGAATCAGCAATATTGGAGTCAGGAAAAAACGGGAATTCGGGGAGATTCCGGTCATCGCACCGGTGGGCTCTGTTTGCGGATGTCTGTGAAATTCTCCAACGCGGTTTGTATTCGTCGAATTTGAGACGTACACTTGCAACAGCAATCTGTATGTCACGACTGCAATTTCCATTTTCGGCTTCCTCATCAAACAGAATCCCATGTCCAACGTCGAAACATCTTCAGCAGAAACCGAAAAACCGGCCTGTTCGCCAGAATCGGAACAATCCGATCGACAGAACCCAGGCCGTGAGCCTCAAACCGGTACAGTTGTTGAAAAGCCGAATGCCGACATGCTGGAGGATCGTGTTCCCGAGTGGGCCCAGCTTTCTCGCCAGGCCGTCATCTGGACAGTGATTCTCGGTGTTCTCTGGGTGGTGCTAAGTTATCATCAGCTTTGGCATACCGATATCTGGGGACATCTTTCCTATGGCCGCCTGATTGTTCAACAGAAACAGATTCCTGCCACGGAACCGTTCATGCCTTTATCTGAAGGTGTTCCGATGGTCGATACCGCATGGCTGGCGCAAATTTCCGCATTTCTGGTCTACTCTTTGGGAGGCGTTGCTTCCTTACAGTTTCTGTATGCCAGTTCAATTTTCGTTTGTGTGATCGCGTTACTGTTGCGATTTCGGGAAAAAACCGATTCCATCGCGGTCAGTCTGGTCGGGTTGGCTGTATTCGGATTGGTTGCCTACAAATCGCTGGCGATCATTCGCCCGCAACTGGCAGGTCTGGCCTGTTATGTGATTACCTTTTCACTTTTGACCCGCAAAAAATGGCACGGGAGTTTCTGGATCATCGTTCCGCTGCTGTTCCTCGTCTGGGCGAACATGCACGGTTCGTTCCTGTTGGGTTTTGCCATGCTCGGTGCGCTCTGTTTGGGGCGCGGTTTGGATATCTACCGACATAAAAGATCATTCCGGGCGGTCGCAGCCGATCCGAAAACCGAGCGGTTGTTCGTGCTGACGGAGTTGGCCATTCTGGCGACATTGCTGAATCCGTACGGCATCGGCATTTATCCGGCGATTCATGCGATTTCACACAATGCGAATCTCTCCAGTCTCATCGAATGGGAGCCTCTCACGCTGCGGATGGTGCATGGCAAAGCGATGGCTGTCGCGTCGATTGTGATGATCATTCTGTACCGCCTCTCGCCCCGGCGAGTCTCATTGGCGGAACCACTGTTGTTGATCGGATTGGGACTGTTGGCGATGTGGTCCGTTCGCATGGTTGTCTGGTGGACGCCAGTCGCCGCTCTCTATACGGTTTTGCATCTCAACGCTGTTCTGAAAAAATATTTGAAACCGCAACAGACAGATCAAAACGCGGCAGAGCAATACGCGGAACAACCGCCCCGCTCCGGATTGAATACGGTTGTCACAATCGGACTGGCCTGGATTTTCTTCGCCTACACTCCCTTCGGAACGGTTTTGCTGCACGGCTATCCTGAGCAGCCTGAAGAGTTCAACCGCTTTTATCGGCGTTCTGTTTCAGCTCAAACGCCTGTTGAGATCACCAACTATTTGCATCAGCACCAACCGCAAGGACTCGTTTTCAATTCGTATGAATGGGGCGATTATCTGCTTTGGGCCGGGCCGGCCAAGATAAAAATCTTCCTGAATTCACATGCCCATTTGGTTCCCCGAGAGGTCTGGCTTGACTATCTGCATATCGCCTCGGCTGGTTCCGCGTGGAGAGACAAACTCGATCGCTACGGCGTCAACACGGTTATCATCGATCATCAATACCACAGGCGTTTAATTAACGAATTGAAAAAAGATACCGACTGGAAACTGGAATACGAAGACAGTCTCGGAGCCATCTTCCTGAGAAAAATTCCCGTTCCGAATTGACCGAAGCAACGGCACGACCTGTTGACAGCCCGGTCTGTCACCACCTGAACCGGCTGTCTGCTCTCTGTTTTTGTTCCTGATGGACTTATGAACTTGTGGAAACGGAACCTATTATGAATCGTTACCTGTTCTGGACCGTTCAATTCATTTTTGTGATCGCGTTGACGATCGCTTTCCTGCTGGCTCCTTCTGAAGCAAAGCGACTCGTCAAACAGGAACTCACCGGAAAACCTGCTGTGGAACCGGTCGAAATCACCCGCACGGAACCGATCAGGATCGAGCCTCTTTATGACCGGCCGGAAATGGTTTCCGATGAAGACCTGGCCGCGGTGCTCTGGCAGGTTCGGCCGAAGTTCAAGCGGAAAGGATTGCGGCCGAATCTGGTGGAACACGCCATTCGCACCTGGTCGAAAGACGCTGTCTTCAACGATCCGGCTGTCCTCTCCGGAAAAGAACTGGAAAAATTCCTGCTGGATAACAGCACCTTCATGCTTTCCTGGGGCGAGAATGCGTTGCCGTTACTGGAAGATCGCAAAGAAGGGATCGGCGTCAACTGGGGGCGTGTGCGATCTGTCTCCGTTCATCACGATCATATGCTCGCCTGTGTCTCCGAAGCGGGGGTTCATCTGGATGAACCGGTCTTTCTGCCGACTCAAAGACGGGCCACCGTCAAAAATATCGTGCAGGAATCGTTGCGCGATTTCAGACTGGATGAACGCGAAACCGAATGGACCGCGATGGCGTTCGGCTTGTGGCTCCCGCCAACCAAACAGTGGCGCTCAGCCGATGGACGCTTGATGAG
>JALWSL010000342.1 GCA_027080405.1 Planctomycetaceae bacterium | reverse complement strand
AGGCTGAACGGGCCCGGTCGGTGTAAATGTAAATCTCCCGCAAAAACCGGTCGCTGTTCTCTCCTCCTGCTTCATCGAGTAATTTCTGGCGCTCATCTGTTTGAAGTTGAATGGCGGAAAGGAGACGATCATTCAGCAACTGGCTCGCATCACGGGGCTGCAGCGATTCACGGCGTTGAAGCCGCGATTTCGCCGCATTGAGATCTTTCAGAAATCGAATCGGTTTTGTGGTGGCATTATCGGTGATTGCAACCTGCGAGCCGGAGGGGAACGCTCTCACCTGCGTCAACGCCAGTTCCTGGGCCTGTTCCAATCGATTTTGGTTCTCGTGTCGATAACCCATGCTGGCAGAAACATCGAACAGAAACACGGCTGCAACGGGAACGTTCAACTGCAATTGTTCGCCCGGATTGCGGATTTCCGAATAGACCCGCCTCTGGTAAGGCAACCCGACCAGCAAGAACATCAATAACAGGGCAAGAACGGCTGTCCCCGTTTTCAACCACGATTCCCGCCAGCTTTGGAGATGCTTTTGCTGCACTTTCTGAACCCAATACTTTCGTCCCAGAAAATAGGCAAGCACGGCGACAAGAAGAACAAAAATTCCCGTCCCCCATTCGGAAGCTGTTAATCCGTAATTCGCTGCAGGAAGTGTCGGGCGGGTTACTGCCAGCACCAACAGCACAAGAACGAGAATTCGCAGCAGCAACAGTCCGATGTGCCGAAGTCGCATCCGCTGCGAATTCTGTTTGCGGACGTTCTCCAACAGACGCAAGGCGGGAAAGTCGATTTTTTTCGGACGGGCGCGCATCAACAGATGCAACACCACCGGCACGGCAGCAAGTAAAAGTCCATAAAGTAACGCAGGGTGCAACAGCGACATAGATCAACAAGCAGGTTCAATCCGTGAAAATGAAAAGGCCCACCGACATAATACACAGATACCCTGCTCAGGGGAAATCAGTCCCCCTCCTGTCACTTGTTCCCGGCCGCGTTCCGACCCCATTACTTCCGATAGTGCTTGGCAGCACCATTATTTCCGAAAGTGCAAATCAGCGAAATCGAGATATCTGTTCCAGTCGTAATCGGTTACGTCGTGCTTTCCGGTACGGAGATGATATCCGATCGTGCCGGTAATCGGCTTGTTGGGGGGCGGCCATTCTTGACTGGCGATCGGTTTCTCGCCAAGCAGTTCATAAACTTTGGAAGCGTGAAGCAGCGAGAGGAATTCACCATGCGGATCGGCCCATCTGTCCTCCTGGGCGCTGGCGACATAAACGGGCCGGGGGGCAATCAGGGCGATCAATTCATGCTGATCGACAGGCAGTGCCGATTCGTTTTCGTTATACTTTTTGAAGTTGCCGCAAAACCAGTGTGGAAACGAGGTGTTGATCCGTTGAACGGTCTCCCCGAAATGCCGACGGCTCAACGCAGCTCCCCCGCAGCCGGAATCGTTCGAAATGACGATGGCGAACCGTTCATCAACAGCTCCGGCCCACAACGCTGTTTTCCCCAGACGCGAATGTCCCATCACCGCAACTTTTCGGGCATCGACCAGGCAATCTGTTTCAAGATAATCGAGCGCCCGACTCAATCCCCACGCCCAGGCTGCAATACTCCCCCATTCATCCGGAGCCGGTTTTTTCTGCCCCTTTCTGTAGAACAGGGGATGCACACCGTTTTGAAAACCATCATCAAAATCGGGATCGATGTCACCGTAATACATTGTCGCCAGACCGTAGCCCCGTTTGACAATCATCTCCACCGGCCAGCGCGATGACGCAACACCCCGAGACTTTTCCGTCGCTCGATGATCGACAATTCCCGAATCAGCCGACGAACGCATCCACTGACGAGACAGCCTGATCTGCGGATCATTTGAAATCGAATGATTCCCCTTGAAGTTGAGAGCCAGGAAAACAGGAACAGGTCTGGAACTTTTGGGGAGATAGATCAGAAGATCAAGATGCGGCCCCTTTTTCCCTTCGGTCAACCAAATTGATACCTCTTTTCGAATGGCGTGACCTCCGAGCGCCTCATCGGAACAGGATGTCTGCTCGAAATGCAGGCAGGAAGGACGCGCAGGGCTTTTTCCGTAAACCTCTGTTTCGAAAAGATGGAGAATCTCGGGACGCCTTTTTGTCTTCCATTGCAGGGGGGATGTTACGGGCGAACCATCTTCACATATCAACGGATCAGGGAGTTTGTACGCAGGAACTTTCGCTTCATCGTAGTTGTACCCCTTGGGCTGATAGGCCAGACTGACACCGCAGCACAACAAAAGGACAAGCAGCGTGGCCAAAGTTCGCCCTGAAAGAGTTGGTCGAAGAAAAGAGATCATCGATACGTTCTCCACTAAAACGGGTTCCCGGTATTCCAAGTCTACCCGAGAGCGTCCGCTGTGCAACATAACGCATAAAAAATAGCGATGGCGCATGAAAAAAGGTGAGTGCAACACTCACCTTTCCTGTCGTTTCAATTCCGGAAAATCGAATTACTCTCTTTTATCTTCTCCGGGACGTTTGTTTTCTTTCAGCAGGTCGCCAAACGTCTTTCCCTCCACTTTGCTCTTTTTCGCTTCCGCAGCTTTGAGGGCTTTTTTGATCAACTCGACATCTTTGACATTCTTCGCTTTTTCGCCCAGACACTCTTTCACGGCATGACCATAGTTATTGAACTTCTTTTTTTTCTTGTCCGTATGACAGATAAAGCATTTCGTTTTGGAAAGATCCTGCACTTCCGGATAAAGCTCCTTGAAATACTTGTAGTATTTTGGACGGGCATCTGCTGATTGCACCGAACAAGCCAACACAAACGCCAAGCTGCACAGACCAACGGTTAGTTTTTGCATTACTTCTCTCCCATTATTTCCAATTGCCAATAAACACGACGTGACCATCTGGTAGGATCGAGCCGAATGGCCCGCGGTTCGCAGTGGCTGCGAGTGGTCTTCAGTACACGGATGTCCATCCTGTTTCGTCGCTATCACCTCCCTCCCATTAAATGGGAGAAGAGAAGAGAAGTCAACTGTTCAACCTGCACAGAGCACATAAAATCGATGAACAGTCTCACCGAGCAGTCCCAAATTGCCCAATTGGCAAAGTCATACCCTTTTTCGCCCGTTGTTACCCTGCTCAGGGCAGGAACCCCGTAATAGAACCTTCAGTAGCACAGCTTTCACAAACTCCGTGATCACAGAAATTCAAAACGGAATGTCTGTAAATGTGAGCACTTCTCCCTTCCCGCCTCAAGCCGTATAGGTTCCAGAAGCCGGGCGGATTCAAATTGTAAGGAATACCATGACACGCCATTCCTGAATTGCCCTTCGGCTTTACGGGCTTTTCCGATATTTTGATGCCTTCACCGTACCACCGGTATTCATTACGGAAGGTGAGGCGGTCGAAAAAGCCTGATCATGTGAAATAATCCATGCTTTAGCAAAAGGGAAAGACAAGCGGAAAGATTGGAGATGGACTTCGTCACAAATACAACGGGGAGACTGTTTCTGGCAGCGATGTTGCTTCTGACCGGGTGTTCAATGATGACCTCCCTGACGGATTTGATGCAGCAGGATGAAACTCTCTTTGCTGAAGCGGAAAAGCGAAGGGAAGAATTTTTGGTGGAGCGTTCCGAAGATTCGATCAAATGGCTGCTTTCCAACCTGGCCAAAAATGGAATGAGCAAGGGAGATATCGACCGCATCGTTGGAGTACAGGGAGAACGTGTTTTCGACGACACGGATATTCTTTCTGGCGATGGACTCTACCGGGCCGATGATCGCGTCTACAGTTGGGGACCGGACAGGCAGGGCAATACCTACATGTTGGTCTTTCGGGATGACAAACTGATCAATTTCGAAAATTTCGATCCCCAAAACGCAATCCATGGCTCCGAGTTCCAGTAATCTTCAAAAACAAGAGGCAAACCAGGCGATCCCGAAAGTGAGGCGATTCCCATGAATGAAAAAATGGCTGGAAAAATCAAAACAGTTCTCATCTTTGTTCTGTGCCTGTTGCCGGCTGTCTGTTCGTTTGCCGTTTCCGTGCGTCCTCCCCACTCGCAAGGAGAGTGGCAGTTGGAAAATGAGCACCCTCTTGCGATGCACATTCACATGGTGCATTTAAGAGAGTTCGATTTGCGCGAAGGGAAGGCGATTGCAAAATTCGAATTTCATAATGCGGGTAAAAAGCCGATTCTCATCAGGAACATCAAACCGAGTTGTGGCTGCATTCGAGTGAGAATGCGTGGTCAGGGAGAAGCGATCCAACCGAAAGAACAAGGCGAATTCTATCTGGAAGTCGATACAACGGGGGAATCATCGGGCCGGCACGAATATCAGGTTCGCATCGACTACGTTCAGGTTGGTGACGAAAAGAAGCCGCTTTCCGAAAAGGTGCTCTACCGTGTAGAAGTCCCACAGAAGAAAATTACCGTTCGCCCCAACGCCTTGATCTTCTACCAGTTGAGCTCACGGGAGACATCGCAGACGATTCGATTGACCGATTTCCGCCCCGGAAGTTCCTTTCACATCACCAACATTCAGGTCGATTCGGAATATCTCACGGCAGGTGATGCGGTCGCTTCAAAAGATCAGCAGGGCCATACCCGGTATTCGATCTCTGTTACTGCCCGGGCAACCGTTCCCGACGGAAAGCACACCGGAAGCATCATTATCGATACCGATGACCGCGAATTCCCTCAAATACGAATTCCCGTTCTGATCTTTGGCCCCAAACAACAGGTTGATGCCCCGAAACTTCCGAAGAACAGGGCGAATTGAAAAGTCCCCGCATGAAACTCCTCGCATCAAAAAATGCCCTGCATCAACAGCGATCAATTTGACGGTGATCAATTTAATGGCGATCAATCAAGCTGCAACAGGTCTTCTTCCAGGGCGGCAAGCAGTTGACGGAATCGTCTTTGGTGCAGTCCTTCACCGGGGCGACCGTTGGCGATAATCACAACGCTCATTTCCCGTTCGGGATCGGCAAACCCGATTGAACTTTGCGAACCGCCATGCCCGAACGCTGTTTCAGAACTGTTCAGTCCATATCCGTAGGGAACTGTTTTTTCACCGTACCGATTGGAGTTGATAATAACCCCCAACCCAAAATCGATCTTGTGACGGAAGGTTTCATCAACCATGTTTTCACGATGCCTGAACGTCATCTGCCGAACCGATTCTACCGAGAGAATTTCTTTCCCGTTCTCATGGCTGAAGCGTAACGCATCATAGAATTTGCGTAGATTATGGGCAGGCCCCGCAAAACAGGAACCGGGCGATGCGACACCCTTGAACATGCGATCGATGTAATCACTTTCCCGTATCTCTCCGGCGACTCGATCATACATCTGAATCGTTCCGCGCAACCGCTGTGCCGTTTCGCGATGAACGCAAACCGTTTGATCCATCTGTAACGGAGTGAGTATTTGCTCCTGAACAAACCGGAGAAACGGTATCCCTGAAACGCGCGTGACGATTTCTCCCAGCAGCATCCAGGTAGCCGCGGGCACATACGCCGCCCGTTCACCCGGTATCCAACCGTCCTGGAGAGGTGTTTCGCATAGCCGGGACAAGATCTGAGGGAAGTCGGCTTCGGGCCAACCGGTGCGAACGTCTTTCAGGCCCGCTGTATGTGTGAGGAGATGTTTGAGCGTTATTTGCCCCTTCTCTTTTCCGGTGAAGCAGGCGAGATGTTTTGAAACGGGATCATCAACCGACAGCTTTCCCTGTTGCTGCAGGATCATTAAAGCTACTGCGGTGATCGGTTTACCGGCCGAAAGCCAGAACAACCTGCTGTCAACTTCTAACGGTTCTCCCGCACTGGATTCGCCACAGGCCAATTCGTACGTCTTCCCCCGTCGGGAAAGACTGAGCTGCACCCCCAAATGCAGTTTTCGTTCAACCCCCTGCTGAACCACTTCCTGAAATCGCGAGAACATGAACCGTTTTTCTATTCACTGAACTGATCAATAAACACCACAAAATGCCGGAAAGGCCAGAATAGTTGATGGATATGACCCCGTAAAGCATCAATGCGAAGGATCGGCACATAGCAAAAAAGTAGAGCATTAACAGAAAAAACAATACAAAGTATCAATGCGAAACAGGGACAGAGCGCGGATCAGCCTCGAAGATTGTTTCATCTTCCTCGTTTCAATTTTCCCTGTGCGCGGAGAAGAAG
>JALWSL010000341.1 GCA_027080405.1 Planctomycetaceae bacterium | reverse complement strand
GAATTGGCATTGGCCAAAGAGGAGACGGGGCAGACGAACGGTTCGTCCACCGTCCGGCATATCAGCAATTTTGTTCTGCAGGATTCCAGCGGGAAAACGCATTCTCTGAATCAGTATCGGGATAAAAAGATCGTTGTTGTTGTTTTTCTCGGAACAGAATGCCCGTTGGCAAAGTTGTACACGGTTCGCCTTGAGAAGATGGCCCAGTCCTACAAGGAACAGGGAGTGCAATTTTTGGGGATCATGTCGAATCAGCACGATTCGATCGAAAATATCGCGGAGTATGTCAAAAAACATAAAATCACCTTTGCGATGTTGAAAGACGAAAAAAATCGTGTTGCAGACCAATTTCGGGCCAAACGGACGCCGGAAGCCTACGTCCTCGATGAAAAAAGAAACATTCGATATCAGGGAAGAATTGATGATCAGTTTGGTGTCGGCACGATTCGTAACGAACCTCGCACGCGCGATCTGAAAAACGCCATCGAAGATTTGCTTGCCGGCCGTGCTGTCGCTGTTCCCGAAACAGAAGCCGTCGGTTGCATTATTGGCCGTGAAGTGACCGCCCGCCCTGAAGAAAGGGTGACTTTTTCCAATCAGATCTCCCGACTGTTTCAGAAAAGATGTGTGAACTGCCACCGGGAAGGACAGGCAGCCCCGTTCGCTTTAACGGAATACAAAGAAGCGGTCGGTTGGGCAGAGATGATTAACGAGGTTGTCCAACAGGAAAGAATGCCGCCCTGGCACGCTGACGAAAAATTCGGCCAGTTCAAAAATGACTGCCATCTTTCGGATGAAGAAAAACAGTTGATAGCCGACTGGGTGAAGGCAGGCGCTCCGGAAGGAGACCGTTCAAAAATGCCCGAGCCGCTCCAGTTTGCATCCAACTGGCAACTCCCCCAAAAACCGGACGCCATCTTCAAAATCCAGAAAAAACCGTTCAAGGTTTCCGCTGAGGGGGAAATTCGATATCAATATTTTTCGGTCGATCCCGGCTTCACTGAAGATAAATGGATTTCAGCTGCGGAGATCAGACCGGGCAACCACCTGGTCGTGCACCACATCCTGGCTTTCACCCGTCCCAAGGAAGGAAAGAAAAAAAAGCTCTCTGAAGCAAGCGGATTTCTTGCCGCGTATGTGCCGGGCCTCGTTCCGGAACCGTATTTGCCCGGCATGGCGAAAAAGATACCCGCCAATTCGGAACTGGTTTTCCAGGTACACTACACGCCGGTCGGCTCCGAGCAGGAAGATGTCAGCGAAATCGGCCTGATCTTCACTGAGGAAAAATCGGTCACTCATCTGGTGATGACCAGTAGTGCAATCAATTCCCGGTTTCTCATTCCGGCTCATGCCAGCAATTACGAAGTGACCGCGAATTCACCCAGTGCGCAAACCTCGGTTCAACTGCTGGCCATGATGCCCCACATGCATCTGCGAGGGAAATCCTTCAAGTACGAAATCCTGTTTCCGAACGGCAAAAGGGAAACCGTTCTTTCCATCCCGCGGTACGATTTCAACTGGCAAACAGCCTACCGGTTGCAGAAACCGATTACATTACCTCCCGGCACACGCATCCATTGCACGGCCCATTACGACAATTCGAAGGAGAACCCCTTCAATCCGAATCCGGATATCCCGGTCAGTTGGGGTGATCAAACGTGGGATGAGATGATGATCGGCTATTTCGACGTGGCGATTCCTTACAGCCCCAGTTCAAAAAACCAGCTTGCATTGGGGGGCCGCCCCGAAAGATTGATCGCCCGCTTCGACAAAAATTCCGATGGAGAAATTTCACGGGATGAAATCCCCACTCGGCTTGTTCCGATCTTTTTGCTGATCGACAGGGACAAAAACAGCCGGGTCACGGTGGAAGAATTGAAAACCGCCGACAGGGATTATCGAAAGAAAGGGACGGATCTTGCAAATCCCGTTCCGTTTCAGAGTTGAGCCGCCGGGTCGAAAAAGTAGTCCAGTTTTTTCCTCGATGCATCACCGGTTTTGAGGCCTTCGCGAAACCAGCGGACTCTACTCGTCCCTGCATGCACCACCTCTGTTTATCTGTCTGCCTGTCTCTGTCTGTCCCTGCATGCCCCTCTGCCCCCGTTGTTCCTGCCGAGATGATTCGTCACTTGGGCCTGTATAAACCTGGGGAATCGTGCTAGAATTTACACCGTTGCAAGTGGTAGGCGATCAGGGGGAAATGTTTTGACAGCTTCTTTTATCACCCGATTACGTGAAATACTGAGTGAAACCCAGGTTCTGGATGATCCTGTGGAGCGTCTGGTTTACGAAAGTGACGGCTATCTGCTGGAACGGCGTATGCCCGAGGTCGTCGTCTTTCCGGAATCGACCAGGCAGCTATCCGATTTGATGAAATTCTGCTGTGCAGAGGGAGTTCCTGTTGTTCCCCGGGGGGCGGGAACAAGCCTGGCGGGAGGATGCTTACCGGTCGGGGGTGGAGTGATGGTTTCCGTTTCGAGAATGCAGACCATTCATGAAGTCAATGTGACGGAGCGTTATGCGATTGTCGATGCGGGCGTGGTGAACGGAAATCTGAATCAGCATTTGCAGGGAACCGGGTTGCATTTTGCTCCCGATCCTTCCAGCGCAGGGGCCTCCACTATAGGGGGAAACATTGCAACCAACGCAGGCGGCCCGCATACCTTGAAATACGGAGTCACTTCCAATCACGTACTCGGACTGGAGATTGTTTTACCTGATGGAGAAATTGTTGAATTGGGAGGCCCACAAGGTTTTTCTTCCGAACTGGATCTGATCGGCCTGTTCACCGGAAGTGAAGGAACGCTCGGTTTCTGTACCAAAGCGGTCTTGCGTTTAGAAAAAAATCCACAATCTTACGAAACCCGTCTGGCCATTTTCGACACACTGGATGATGCCGTGCAGGTCGTCAGCCGGATTATCGGTTCCGGTATCATCCCAGCCGCGCTGGAATTGATGGACCAGGGGATGTTACGAGCTGTAGAAGACCGTTATCACCACGGTTTGCCAATCGATGCGGGGGCTGTGCTGATTATCGAAGTCGATGGCCCGGCGTGTGCGACGGCAGATGAAATCAAACAGGTCGATCTCATCTGCGAAGCGGGGAAATCAAGGGAAATCCGCAAAGCGAACAGTCCTCAGGAGCGGGCAAAGCTTTGGCAATGCCGGAAACAGGCGTTCGGGGCGATCGGAAAGATCAGCACCAGTTTTTGCACACAGGATGGCGTCGTCCCCCGGACAAAACTGCCGGAATTGCTCCCCTATGTTCTTGAAGTGGGGAAAAAATACGACCTGCGCATTTTTAATGTCTTCCATGCGGGAGATGGAAATATTCACCCGATCATTCTGTTTGACGAAACAGATCCTCAACAGGTTCAACGGGTATTGGAAGCCAGTGACGAAATTCTTTCCCGCTGTCTTGATTTGGGCGGCACCGTCACTGGTGAGCACGGAATCGGTATCGAAAAAATCCAGTTCATGCCACGCATGTTCAATGAAACCGATCTGGAAGTTTTCCGGGCTGTCAGAAACATTTTCAATCCACAATTGACGATGGGACAGGGAAAGCTGATTCCTGCGGAGGAGGCGGCAACAGTTTGACCATCCGGTCAACAAAACAGCAAAAGATCAACGCGGTAAAAAAACAAAGCAGTAAAAAGAGCATACCAGTAAAACAGTCTGTCAATAAAACAGCGTGCCATCGCACGGGAAAAGTGAAACACTGTATGGGGTAAAGGGTAGCGACAGTAGCGAGGATCGAGGACGGAGAATGGATCATGGAAGAATCGATGATGACGGCTGAACATCGGCGACTCGAAGAGAACTACCTGCGTACAAAGAACTGGAAACGATGGGGGCCTTACCTTTCGGAACGGCAATGGGGCACGGTCAGGGAAGATTACTCGCCGGAAGGAGACGCCTGGAGCGATTTTCCGCACGAACAGGCTCGCAGTCGTGTTTACCGCTGGGGCGAAGATGGCTTGCTCGGTTGGTCCGACAGGCAATGCAGACTCTGCTTCGCTGTGGCTTTGTGGAACGGCCGCGATCCGATTTTGAAAGAACGTCTTTACGGCTTAACCGGTCCCGAGGGAAATCATGGGGAAGATGTCAAGGAGTGTTACTACTATCTCGATTCGACTCCGACTCACTCGTACGCAAAAGCACTCTATCGATATCCACAGGCAGAATATCCCTACCAGCTTCTTCGGGAAAAGAACTGTGAGCGGGGGCTGAACGATCCTGAATTTGAAATCACCGATACGGACATCTTCGCGCAGAACCGTTTTTTCGATGTCCAAACCGAGTATGCGAAAAACGACGATAACGACCTGCTCATTCGTATCACGGTAACCAACCAGGGGCCTGATGAAGAGGAAATCTGGGTCTTGCCGACGCTTTGGTTTCGTAACACCTGGGTTTGGCAGTGTCGGCACGAAGGCTGTACGCTTAAACCACGAATCCAGTTGAGCGGAACCAGATGCCTGAAAACAACGCACGAAACATTGGAACCGTTCCGTTGCGATTTCGGAATGCATCCCGACGGACAGGACTTCCCGATTCTGTTCACCGAAAATGAAACCAACTTCGAAGCGCTGTACGACAGACCGAACAGTTCGCCTTATGTGAAAGATGCGTTTCACCGTTGGCTCATCGGACAGGAGAAAGAGGCAGTCAACCCGAAAAATTTGGGAACAAAAGCAGCCGCCGTTTACCACCTGTCAATTCCTGCGGGGCAATCACGAGTGATAACCGCTCGCCTGACACAGCAGGATCAACAGGTCGAAAATCCATTTGGAGACGACTTCGATCAGCTGTTTGCCCGCCGAATTGCAGAAGCGGACGATTTTTACAGAACGGTCATTCCCGAGCAGCCAGATGCCGAGCAGCGTTTGATCTCTCGGCAGGCGTATGCCGGCCTGTTGTGGACAAAACAGTTCTACCATTACATTGTGAAAGAATGGCTCGAAGGAGACGTAACGATTGCCCCATGTTCGGAAGCAAGAAAACGGGGCCGTAATGCCAACTGGGAACATCTATATGCCCGGGACGTGATTTCGATGCCCGACAAATGGGAGTATCCCTGGTTTGCGGCCTGGGACCTGGCGTTCCATATGATTCCGATGGCCCGGATCGATCCGCAATTCGCGAAAAAACAGTTGCTGCTCCTGCTTCGCGAATGGTACATGCACCCGAACGGCCAGCTTCCCGCTTATGAATATGCCTTTTACGATGTCAACCCGCCGGTTCATGCCTGGGCCTGCTTGAGGGTCTATCGGATGACCGCCCGAAACGGAAAGGGAGACCACAAATTCCTGGCACGTGCCTTCCAGCGGTTGCTGTTGAATTTTACCTGGTGGGTCAATCAGATTGACAATAATGGCGACAATATTTTTGCAGGCGGTTTTTTGGGGTTGGACAACATCGGTGTGTTCGATCGCACCAAAGGATTACCCGAGGGAACAAAGCTCGAACAGGCGGACGGTACCGCATGGATGGCTTTTTATTGCGGCACCATGCTTTCCATTTCCCTGGAACTTGCCCGTCATGATGCGGCGTACGCGGAAATGGCTTCCAAATTTCTCGATCACTTCGTGCGGATCACCGATGCGATGAATTCGATGGATGGCACGGGGCTATGGGATGAAACGGACCAGTTCTATTATGACCACCTTCATCTCGATGGCCAGTACGTTCCTTTGAAGGTGCGTTCGCTGGTCGGCCTTCTCCCCTTGATAACAGTGGAAGTATTTGATGGCGAATTGATCAACCAGTTTCCCGATTTCCGAAGAAAGCTGGATTGGTTCATCAAATATCGGCATAACCTGGTCAAGCATGTCAGTTTCGCCGAGTGTGAAGACGGAAAACTGAAAATGCTGCTTTCGGTTCCGACCAGAGAAATATTGGAAAGAGTCGTTTCGGTTCTGTTGGATGAAAGCGAATTTCTTTCCTCATTCGGAATTCGATCACTTTCCAAAAGACACCAGGAGCATCCCTTCGAATTGACAATCCGGGGGGAGCATCACTCGGTTTCCTACGTGCCGGGGGAGTCGGACAGCTGGATGTTTGGCGGCAATTCCAACTGGCGCGGCCCGATCTGGTTTCCTATCAATTTCCTGTTGATAGAATCACTCCAGCAGTACCACGAATTTTTCGGAAACAGTCTGCAGGTCGAGTGCCCGGCCGGTTC
>JALWSL010000340.1 GCA_027080405.1 Planctomycetaceae bacterium | reverse complement strand
GTCCGGGGAGTTCAATACCCAGGTAATCGGGTTGCCGGGGATCTCTTTTCTTCTCGGGTTCCGGTGGAACTTGCGAAGCCGTGTTACCGTTTGTCGATCTTGCCGGCCTTTTGGGGCGTCTGGGCGGTGCTGGTATGAGAGAGAACTGTTTGGGAGCCCGCATCGTCACTCCTTCCTCTGCAAACTGGGGCCCCAAATTTTGATTCAGCCGATCGATGTAATCGTAATATTCTTTCGTCGTTTCGAGTCGCTCTTCGTATGTTTTTGCTCCACAGCCGCAAAGTAATCCTGCAAGCAACAGAATCGACAGCCGATACAAACCAGGAGGCAGTGTGCAAGGTTCAACCCAAAATCGCAGCGAGCCAGGTAATTTCATAAGTGCAGGTTCTGTAAATGGATTGGGAAAAATAGTGCCGGATCGAACGGTGGATGATACACGAAAACCGGTAAAATCCCTATCGAAATTCAGGCATATTCTGTGAGATAATGCCTTCGGAGTCAATTGTGCAGTAGTTGTGCAATAAAAGTTGAAATTACAGATAAAACTCTGAAAAAATCGCTCTTGGCTCATTTTTTCAATCTCGATAAACTCCCGCAAAATACCATTTGCGGAAGGTCTTGATGATTTTATCCCGACTCCCTAATTCGAAACGGCATCTTCTAATCGGCATGTCGATGCTGCTTGGCTGTTGCCTGTTGTCTGGCTGTGTAAGCAGACGGCTGACAATCCGTACCAATCCCCCCGGTGCGCTCGTAAAATTGAACGGGAAAAGACTCGGATTCTCCCCCGTTTCAACCGATTTCCTCTACTACGGAACATACGAAGTTGAGCTGATCAAGGACGGATACGAAACCGAGACCATCTTGCAGACAATCTCGCCTCCCTGGTACCAGAGGTTTCCACTTGATTTTGTTTCTGATAATTTCCTGCCATTTCATCTCACCAATCGCCACGAATATACCTGGCCTCTGCGTCCGAAAAGTATTGTGCCTACCGACGACCTGCTCAACCGGGCCAATCAACTCCGGTCTGAAGCCCTAATCGGCCCCTGACTCTCCCCCAATCCTCTCTCTCTGCAAAAAAACGGTGCTGGAAGATCATCATGGCTGCCTTTCGAGAACATATTACTGTCAGCGGGATGTTGGGGTTGGGGTACGGAGTAACTGCAAATTTTGCTTATGGTTTTTCACCAATTGAATCAGCGTTGGCTGGTTTTCTAACCGCATTTGGCGGAATGCTTCCCGATCTTGATTCACAAACATCGCGCCCCGTACGGGAGCTATTCGGTATCCTGGCGGCTGTGGGGCCTCTGCTTGTCCTGGGAAATGTGTTGGAAATGCTGCACTTGCCTCCCACAAAAGAGGCGGGAGCGCTTACGTTTATCGGATTATATTTATTGATCAGGTTTGGAGGCTCCTGGTTAATCGGCAAACTCGCCGTGCACCGTGGGATGTTTCACAGTATTCCTGCGGCTTGCATTTCCGGTCAAATTGCATTCCTGGCTGACAGCAGCTCCGCCTTTGAAACGAAGTGGATGATAGCGACCGGGGTTTTCCTTGGTTTTCTGTCACACCTGATTTTAGATGAGGTTTATAGTGTCGAGTGGACTGGTGTGAACTTGAAGCTCAAAAAATCGGCTGGCTCAGCGATGAAAATGGTTGGTCGAAATCAAGGTGCCAATATTGTCACTTACGGACTGCTGCTGACTCTCTCCTATGCGATGGCGGTGGGAGTTATGGCCGACGTGAAAAAGAGGGAACTGGTCAAAACGCCTCAAATCGAGTTGGATCAGACTGCTGAATTTCCGGACGACTTCTCTGACACGCTTATCAAATAGCAGTTCGTCTGAGACCTGTGATCTCACGTTTTCTAGCACGTTGTCTTGAGTGAGACGGGCAACTCGGGTAAGGTCGCCCGGTGCTGGTGTTCTAGCACTGGTGTTCAAGTCGAGCACAAGAGAAAACGACTCCATTGAACTATTGTTGAACTGTTGCCCGATGCCTACTTCAAGCCAGTTTGAAGACGACTCCCCCCGCTTGATAGACGGGAAGTATCATTTCCCCAAACCGCCAGCGTTGGCAGCGTTGCAAATTGGCACCTTACAGATCCCCTCGCGATATTTTCTTTCCCCCCTGGCAAAATACACCAATCTCCCCTTTCGCCGAGTCGTGCGTGCGTGTGGCGGATTGGGACTGGCGACCTGCGATCTGGTTAATGCCCGCGCGTTACTGGCCGGCAGCCGAAAATCACTGGCACTGGTGCGAACGTGCGCCGAAGACACTCCCTTTGCCACGCAGATCTTTGGAAACGAACCCGAGTACATGCGAGATGCCGCTCAACTTTTGGAATCGATGCGAGGAATTGACGCCATCGATATCAACATGGGTTGCCCAGTCGATCATGTTACCAATAACGGAGCAGGTGCCAAAATGATGTGTACCCTGAAGGATACCATCAAGCTGGTTCAAACGGTTGTCGAGGCGGTCTCTTTGCCAGTGACAGTAAAAATGCGACTCGGATGGGACGAGACCGATCTGGCAGCCCCACGGTTTGCCCGTGAATTCGAACAGGTTGGCATCGCCGCTGTCGCGATCCACGGCCGCACCCGGGCACAGGGATTTGGAGGTTCGGTCGATTTAAGTGGTATCCGGAAAGTTGTTGAAGCGGTTGAATCGATTCCCGTCATCGGCAATGGAGATATCCGCTCGATTCCCGATGCCGCCCGAATGTTGAAGAGAACCGGCTGTCATGGAATCAGCATCGGACGTGGTGCTTTGGCCAATCCCTGGATTTTTCGCCAACTTGAACAATGGGAACAGACAGGAACCTATTCACCTCCCGGGAATTTTGAAGAACGCTTGCGTCTGCTCATCAGGCAGTATCAGTATCAAGCTGAACTGGACGGCCCCGAATCTGCGTTGATCGCCTATCGAAGAACCGTTCACTGGTATTTGAAAGCGATGAGAGTCCGCCCCAAACTGAGAGATCTCATTCAACACGCAAAAACAGATCAGGAATTTTATGAAGCCATTCGCATTATTCATGCCGAAGGCCCACTCGAAGGTTCCCGAACGGGAATATTGCCGGAATTGCAAGTCCCGGTTCCGGCTGGCCCGGTTGAACGGTGGTGACCCGTGACAGCACGTTTCCCAGCACCTGCTGTGCCGATAATCCCACTCGGAGAGTTGACGATTGACCATCAAAAATTCCGGAGCCAATAATAGTTCTGATCGCTCCTGTGAAAGGAAGAGAAGTGTACAAATAAACCGAAATCATAAAAAAACTCTTCTCGGCAATTATGCCCCTGTTATCATATTTCCCCTACACAGCGAGAAGAAATCACCATACAATGGTGGTGGATGTATGTGGGCGTACTCGTAACGTTCGCCGTGGACGCATCCCCTACCTTGGATCTCCCACCTTCATGTTTTGCGATTGGTATTTGTTGCCATGTCGACGGTTCGCTTTCGATGTCCAGAATGTCAGTCGGCCTTACGTGTTCCCAGCGAATATGCCGGAAAACGGGTTCGGTGCCCGCATTCTAGGTGCAGAAAGGCGATGACGATTCCCCAAATCAGTCCGGGCCAAAAAATTCAGCTCAAAAAGAGAAGCAAACAAGCCTCAGCAAAATCTCCACTGCCCAACCGGCAGCACCAGTCGGGGAAACGTCGGAAAAACGCAACTGAGCCCCGGAAAGTCGCCCGATCTACTCGGCCGAAAAAGCCACTGCGAATCATCGGCGTGAGTCTGGGCACCGTTCTGCTTGCCGGGCTTCTGCTCTACTTCCTGTCTCCACAGGATAATGGCATGGCATTACAACAGGTCAATGTGGTGCAGGCGGCGACCGTTCCTGCTCCCTTCGGGAAGAGGGTCAAACCTTTTCTGGAGAAGTACTGCTTCGACTGTCATGGCGAAGACATTCAGGAAGGGGGCGTCCGTCTTGATCAGTTTGGAAACACGCCTGACATTCTCTCCGACCACAAACTGTGGGAGAAAATATACCAACAGATTTCGGTCGGTTCGATGCCCCCTCAAGATGAAGAAACTCCTTCTCCCGATGAACGTCAACAGATTGCCGCTTGGCTTGACAAACAGGTGAACCATTTCGACTGCAATGCCGTTGATCATCCCGGTCGAGTGACCGTCCACCGACTCAATCGTGTTGAGTACGATAATACAATTCGAGATCTGTTGGGTGTTGACATGAACCTTTCAGCCAACTTCCCTTCTGATGACGTCGGCTACGGCTTCGACAACATTGGTGATGTCCTCAATGTCTCGCCGTTGTTGATGGAGCGATATCTTGAAGCAGCTGAAAAGATTTCGGAAGCGGTTATTACGTTGCCGGAATCTCTCAAGTTGAAAAGAGAATGGCGAGGCAAGGCGTTTCAATTGACCGGTGCTGCATCAGCGCGCAGAGAGGAAGTCTCTTTCGTATCCAACGGAGCAGCGATTGCGCACTTCGATGTACAAACAGCCGGGAAGTACCAGATAGAGATTGCAGTTTCCGCAACGCAGGCGAACGAAGGGACGGCCAAATGCAGGCTCTTTCTGGATAAGCGCGAACTATCCTACCCGGAAATCCCGGGGCACCACAGAAAAAAAATAATTCACTTGAACGAAAAGATCGCACGAGGAAAACACCAACTGCGAATTGTTTTCGATAACGATTCTTACACTCCTCAAGCCAAGGATCCCAAACGCCGGGATCGAAATCTGTTCCTCCATTCGGTAAAGATTGAGGGGCCGGAATCACTTTCCCGTGGGCAGTTCCCTGCTCCTTACCAAAAAATTGTCACAGCTCGCCCCGATGAAAAACATTCCGTGGAGCAAGCGGCCAGACAGGTTCTCATTCCTCTGCAAACGCGTGCTTTTCGCCGTCCAACCACGAAACAGGAACAGAAACGGATCCTGGAGATCTTTCAGCTTGCCTATAGCAGAGAGAAGCATTATGAACGCGCGCTGCGAATTGCGTTACAAGCCATTCTCGTTTCACCTCAATTCCTCTTTCGCCTGGAACGGGATTCACAACTGGATCAGAAGCCACGGGGCGATCGTCTGGATGACTACGAACTAGCCTCACGCCTTTCCTATTTTCTCTGGAGTAGCATGCCGGATCAGGAATTGTTCGATCTCGCTGAACGGAAGATGCTGCATCAAGAAAAAATTCTTCTCCATCAAATTCACAGGATGCTCGCAGATCCCAAAGGACGGGCTCTGACGGAAAACTTTGTCGGGCAGTGGCTCGGTCTGAGGAAATTAAGTGACGTAACGCCCGATAAAGACCTGTTCCCGAATTTTACCCCCCGAATTGCCCAGGCGATGCAACAGGAAACGATTTCCCTTTTTGCCCATGTACTCGAAAACGATATGAGTTTAATGGAACTGCTCACGGCCGATTACACTTTCTTGAATGAAGATTTGGCAAAATTCTATGGAATCGATGGCGTCAAGGGGCAGGATTTCCGTAAGGTTGACATATCAAAAACACATCGCCGGGGACTGATCACACACGCCGGCATCCTGACATTAACCTCTTATCCGAATCGAACTTCTCCGGTAAAACGTGGCGAATGGGTTCTTGAAAATATCCTCGCCCAGGCGCCACCACCGCCACCCGCTGGCGTGCCCCCTTTGGATGATACCCAGAAAGAGAATCCGGATCTCTCTTTGCGAGAGCAACTGTTGCTACACCAAAGCGCCCCCATTTGCAGTTCGTGCCACATTTTGATGGACGGAATAGGTTTCGGCTTGCAAAATTTCGATGCCGTCGGCCGCTGGCGCGAGACGGATGGCAAACACAAAATTGATGCTCGTGGCGATTTGCCGGATGGCTCCAGTTTTAACGGCCCTGTTGAATTGATACAGATTCTCGAAAAACGCCCCGATGAATTTACAAGGTGCATTACCGAGAAAATGATGACTTACGCATTAGGACGTGGACTTGAATGGTACGATCGTTGTACAATCGACGATATTGTCTCTGCGGTTCGCCGGGACGACTATCGTCTCTCTCGGGTTATCGTTGAGATTGTCCTCAGTGATCCGTTTCGCAGAAGACGCGGAGAAGGAAAGTAAAAAAATGCAGAATTTGAGCAGAAAAATCACAAGCCGTTCCCCCCTGGCCCGCCGTACTTTTCTCAAGGCAACCGGTGCCGTGATGGGATTGCCGCTGCTTGAGGCGATGACCA
>JALWSL010000339.1 GCA_027080405.1 Planctomycetaceae bacterium | reverse complement strand
GTCCTCCACCGCATTCCGCTGGCGGCACTGGCGGCCACGCTCGTCTACACCGGCTATCGCCTCGCCCACCCAACGGAGCTCGTCCATGTTTACCGTATCGGCAAGGAACAACTGGCCATCTTCGTGACAACGCTGGTGATGGTGCTCGCTACCGACCTGCTGATTGGTGTCGCGGCCGGCATCCTCCTGAAGATGATCATTCATGTCGCCAACGGCGTTCCTCTGAAGTCGCTGTTCAAGTCGTACCTCGAAGTCCAAGAGATCGACAGCAACACCAGTCTCATTCTGGCACGCGAATCGGCCGTCTTCAGCAACTGGATTCCATTCCGCCGACAGATCGAGCAGGTCGGACTGGTCCAGCACCGCAACCTGATTATCGACGTCTCCAATACGCAGTTGGTCGATCACAGCGTGATGGAAAAGCTGGAAGAAATGAAGCAGGATTTTGAGCAGGAGGGATTATCATTCGAAATCCGCGGTCTTGATACGCTCAAGCCACTTTCCAAAGATCATCATGCGGCTCGCAAACAGGTCAAAAAATAGACGGGAGTCATAAAGAGACAGGAGCCAACTGTCAGTCAGGATGGAAAAAAGCTCAGGCCGAAACCTGAGCTTTTTTCGTGTTGATATTCCCCAAGTGATTTATCGCCGCGGGTGGGAACTCTCCGCGCCGTATTTTTTGCCTTCGTACGCTTCATAGAACTGCTTGATTGCGTTTTCCAACGCGATACCAACTTCCGGAGTAGTATTCTGCTTGCATTTCATCGCGGCGACCATGACGGCATGTGCGGCAGCCAGTTTTTTCGCATAGTCTTTTGAATCCGCCTTGATCCGCTGCGTCATAAAATACTGGGCAATAATATGTTGAGTGTTCGTCGCATGGGCTTCCTTGGTATTGATCCAGCGAACCAGTTGGTTGGCCGATTGAGCATCTTTCTTGCCGGCCAGCCCATTGATGTTGGCGATCGCTTTGGCAATCGTCATCTGGTCTTCCAGCATTTCTTCGAATCGCCGCTGGTCAGCGTAGATCCCGCAAGGAACTTCACAATGCGCCAGCAGGCTTTTTGCGCTGGAAGAGATAAACAGCAGTGCCATTGCCAGGGTGAAACAGCTTAAACGTGGCATCCGGGGGCCTCCTTAAATGTTGCTTAAATGTTGAATGTCAAAGTGACAGGTCTCCTGAGACGAACCTGACTCATTTGATCTCATGTTAGGGATTACAAGACGGGAAAAGCAAGGCTACACCCTTTAATGGATTTCAACCTCTTTTTTTATTATCCTGTGTTAGCACTCCCTTTTTTCGAGGAAAACAGACAACATTGGAGATATTGTTATCCGGGAAGGGATTGAAACAGGAAATATGGTTACGGTTCCATTTGAAGGGGGGAGGCCAAAATGATTGCTCAGCTGATCAAAAACTATGAAGCAGGTCCTGAACTGCTTGCAGATACTGTCTCAAATATGACACAGGAACAACTTGATGCTCGTCCCATCGCCGGTAAATGGTCTACAAGAGAAGTCGTCTGTCATATCGCCGATTTTGAACCGATCTATGCGGATCGTATCAAACGGGTCGTGGCAGAAGAAGTTCCCACGCTGCTGGGGGGTGACCCGGACGAGTTCGCCGCCAAATTGCATTATGAAGCTCGTGATATCGACAACGAACTTCAATTGATCAGAGTGACCCGTATTCAACTGGCGTCAATTTTGAAATCGCTCGACGAAGCAGAATTCGAACGGGTCGGCCTGCATTCGAGAGACGGGGAATTGTCGGTCAAAACCCTTCTGGAACGTATCACCGGCCATATTCCGCATCATATCGAAACAATCGAAGTGAAAAAACGCGCTTTGGGTCTGTAGTGCAGGATTCCGGTTGACATAATGAGATCGGCTATCATTCCGGTCGTCTATCTGGCGTGAATTTCATGCTCGATAACAGGAACGGCCACTTCGCTGATGTCACATCCAGACCGGGCAGACCGAGAAGCTGTTATCGGAAGCTATTATCGGGTGAATTGCAGGGCATGACTCTGTAATTCTTCGATGAAATTTTTTACCAGCGCACCACGATGGCGATGTTTGTGCCAGATCATGGCTATTGTTCTCGTCGGTTTGACGCCGCTGAGAGAACGGTAAATCCTTTTTTTGGAGGAATCAACTGCTGCTGCCATTTCCGGAATAAGAGAAATCCCGTGGTTGAGTCCAACCATCTCCTGGGCTGTCAGTAACTGGGAACTTTCACAGGCGACACGAGGCAAACAGTCCCGCTGTCTGCAAAAGCTGATAATCTGCTCGCCCAGGCAGTGTGTTTCGTTCAAGAGAATGAAGGCTTCCCGGGAAACGTCCTTCATGGTGATACGTTTCTTTTGGACAAATGGATGTTTTGCATGCATTGTCAAAAGCAATTCCTCCGTGAATAGCGGCGTCACTTCAAAGTGCCCCTGGTCGATGGGCAACGCCAATATGCCGAGGTCAAGCTCGCCTTCGAGACACCCCTTGATGGTGAACTCTGTCAGGTTTTCACGGAGGATCACTTCCGCTTTCGGGAAACGGGCGGCGAATTTTTTCAAAACGGCGGGCAACAGGTACGGTGCGATTGTCGGAATTGCTCCTACGGTAATTCGTCCACTGTTTTCATCCCGAACGTCGGTGATCTCCCGCTTTGCCACTTCTACAGAATCGAGAATGTGGCACGCCCTTTCATAGAAGATGCGTCCGGCATCAGTCAGACGGATGCCACGATTCAGTCGTTCGATCAACTTTTGACCCAACTCTTTTTCCAGCTTGATGATCTGCTGGGAAAGTGATGGCTGCGCAACCAGACATTTTTTGGCTGCTCGCGTGAAGTTGCCCATTTCGACCACAGAAACAAAGTATTGCAACTGATGAATTTCCATAGGAATCACCTATTGATGATATAGATATTAAATATTTCACTTATAGCTGGACGGGCTGTAATATTCAACACGAAACAGGAAACAGAAACAGGTGAAAGTAATTCAATACGGTTTTGTTCTGTCGGTCGACACAGAACCGACCTGTCTATTGAAAGCAAGGAGAACAGATTGATGATGACCAAGACAACTTCGCTGCCTGGACTCACCCTGGCTGTGCTGATTGCAGCAGGAGTGGTGCAAACGCAGGCGGAACAGATGCCTTCCAGCAGTTACGCTCCGGTAGTCGATAAAGAGACTTTCCGGCAAACCGTCAAGCGGATGAGCCAGGAGAAACCGGCCGTTATGGACAGGCAGATGAATCTGCTTGAACAAAGGTACGATTTGTGTAATCGGGGAATGGATAACGTGACCATGTCGCGAGGCAAAGCCATTCAAATGGGCGTTCGCGTCCGCCTTCCCAAAGGGATTACGTGGGAGGAACTCTCGAAAATGTCAGTCGCAGAGATTCGTGATGACGGCCTGTGGCCCAAAGGGTTTTTGCCCCTGCCCCATCCGAATCATCCGGAGGGGGGGATGGTGTTTCCCAAATTCCATATCGATGAAATTATAAAACAGGAAGGCCGCGATCTGACCCGCTTCGATCTCGATTACGATATTCCGGAGCATTTTCTGCCTGAGTTCCCTCCTGCGATCTATTTGACAACCCGCCCGGATTTGGGCGATGTCTCCAAAGGCAAGGTTGTTACGAATCAGAACTACTATGAATTGTTTAACGGGATTTTGAATCCGAAACAGCTTGAGGGTGTGCGTCTGCTGGTAACTCCTTTTGCCCAGCAACAGTTTAATCAGACAAATGATCGGCGATCACTCAAACCGCACAGTGGTGTCACCTGTTTCGACTGCCACGTGAACGGGCACACAAATGCAGCGACACATTTGGTTGGAGATATCCGGCCACAACAGTTCCGTCACCGCATTGATGTTCCTTCTTTGCGAGGCGTGAATATTCAACGATTATTTGGTTCACAGCGGGCCTTGAAAACGGTTGAGGACTTCACTGAATTTGAACAGCGAGCCGCCTATTTTGATGGCGATCCGGTGATCGCAGCCAAAAAGGGAGTGAATGTACTCGAACGGGCCAGCCAGGTTCATGCGATGGCGGAATTCGAAGAGATTCTTGATTTTCCACCTGCTCCCAGGCTGGATGTTTTCGGGAAATTGATTCCCGCAAAAGCGACCGAGGCCGAATTGCGGGGTGAGAAAATTTTCTTCGGCAAGGGGAAATGTTCGGTTTGTCACTCGGCTCCCTATTACACCGACAACCTGATGCACAATTTGAAAACAGAGCGATTTTTCAAGCCTCAAATGATCAACGGCAGAATGGCCAGTGCTGATGGACCGATCAAAACTTTCCCTTTGCGGGGAATCAAGGATTCACCACCGTACCTGCATGATGGTCGTTTGCTGACGTTGGCGGATACTGTCGAATTTTTCAATCTTGTACTGGAATTAAAACTGACGGCACAGGAAAAACGTGACCTGGTTGCGTTCATGCTCTGTCTGTAACCGAATTTCCGTTATCACCACAGGTATTGCCGCTTATTCGTTTCGTATTTTTTTGTCACACATTCAAGGAGAAAAAAAAATGGCTAATCAGGAATTACTCAACAAGCTGAATGATTCCCTTAACCGGGAAGTAAGCACTTTTCTCAGATACATGCTGCAGGGAGCTTCAATCAAGGGAGCGGAGTGGGAAGCCGTTCGGCAGATGTATCTGGCGGAGGTCGCCGATGAGGTCGGCCATGCCCAGTATCTGGCTTCAAAAATTGTCATGCTGGGCGGAACTCCCTCGTTGAATCCCGATTTGACATCGCCGCCAACTGACGTGAAAACAATGCTGCAGAACGATATTGCCGAAGAACAGGCAGATGTCGCTGGCTACACCGAACTCGCTGAACTCGCCGAGGCGGAAGGTCTGATTGACCTCAAAATGAAGATGGAAGAACAGGCAGCAGACGAAGCAGGGCATGCGGAATCCATGCAGCGGCTTTTGGGGTGAGATCATCTCGGCGAAAGCGTCAGACTACTGGAGATTCAATTGAGCGGGCCGGGTTGAAATTTCGATCCGGCTTTTCTTGTGTAAGCTATCTCACTGAAGCTTCCGTTCGACCAGATACGATTTGGAATGTGAAAAAGTTCCACATCTCTCCACAAATCTGACTACAGGTGTTTCAATGATAAGCCAGCCCAACGACGCCGAAAAGACGGACACACCGGATTCGGAAAACAATGCAGCCTCCACTTCGGATTCACATTCGGAACGTTACTGGAAGTGGTTTGGTGTCTTTGTTCTTTGTCTGTTTTCCGCATCTGCCCTGGTCTATTCTATCGACCAGTATGTCGATCAGGAAAAAGGAGTTGAAAGAGTTGGACGGAATGATCAATTCAGCGAAATGATGTCGCTGGAGGATCGCATCAAACACTGGGAAGATGGATTTCCCTTTGATCATGAAAACCTGATCGTTCCCATTATTGAAATCCATGCAGGGGGGCCCAATAAGGACGGAATTCCTGCACTCTCCGAACCGAAATTTGTTGAAGCGGGCAAAGCAACATTTCTGAAGCCTGAAGACCGTGTTATTGGAGTAGAGATAGAGAAGAAAGCCCGAGCCTATCCAATCGCGATTCTGAACTATCATGAGATCGTCAATGATAAAATTGGCGATACTCCATTTGCTGTCTCGTTTTGCCCACTCTGTGATTCTGCCGTTGTATTTGACCGCCGACTCAAGGCAGGAGAGCGGGAGTTCGGAGTCTCCGGATTGCTTTACAACAATAACGTGCTGATGTACGACCGGGGCGGAAAGCCGGAAAGCCTCTTTTCGCAAATGATGACACGAGCTATTTCAGGAAAAAACGCGAACGAAGCATTGAAAACGCTCCCCCTGGAACTGACAACCTGGAAATCGTGGCGGGGCCGACACCCTGAGACAGAAGTTCTTTCACCGAACACCGGATACGCAAGAAATTACGGTGTTTCACCCTATGAAGGCTACCTGACTACACCCGGGTTGATGTTCCCGATGAAAAAAACGGATGGCCGACTTCCCGAAAAAACACCTGTTCTTGGTGTCTGGCACGAGCAGGCATCAATCGCATTTCCACTTGAAAAATTCGCCGGAAAAGATGCCGAATTGCAAAAGAGCATTGATGGCATCAAATTCACTTTGCGCTACGAGGACGACTCCCGTTCAATCCGCGTCATCGAAGCAGGGGATGGTATTCAATGGGCGTACAC